>JAQWLN010000167.1 GCA_029247265.1 Fuerstiella sp. | reverse complement strand
TGCGTCACCGACTGCGCTGCGTTTGCGCTGATGATTCGACACCAGATGCGATTTGATTTTTACTCTGCGGGAACTGCGTTCGGCACAGTGGGACTGCTGCTGCCATTCGCCGTCAGTTTCGAAGGACGAAACCTGCGACAGTTTTCGAATCTGCTGACCGGCTTTCTGTGCATGGTCGTGTTCAATCTGTTTCTGGCCATTCTGACGTACGCTGGAACGCCGTTGAATCTGCCACTGACCGACTCACTACTGATGCAATACGACGCGGCTCTGGGAATTCATCTGCCGTCCATTGTGGACTGGTTTCAGCAGCACCCGACTCTGAACCGGACGTTGCATCTGATTTACTATTCGGTGCTGCCATCGACTCTGCTGGCTTTGATTGTGCTGGGGCTGGATTCTGATGTCCGTCGCCTGCGTGAATTCGTGGCGCATTACATGCTGGCCGGACTGATCACCACGCTCATCTACTTTCTGATGCCCGCGGAGGCTCCGGCACAGGCGTTTGGTTACGGACAGACGGCGGCTCAGCTAAGCTTCATTGAACACTTCCACGCACTGCGAGACGGACAGTTTGCCGTTGTCTCGATGAACAATCTGGAAAGCCTTATTACGTTCCCCTCATTCCATACGACGTGGGCGCTGCTGATCACCTATTCGCTGAGGCATTATCGCCTCCTCTTCGTGCCCATGCTGCTGCTGAATGTGGGCGTGGCGATTTCCACTGTCACCACAGGCTGGCACTACGGCATCGACGTGATTGGTGGCCTGCTGGTTGCCGCGCTGACCGTGCTGATCACGCGAGCCACGTCACGATGGCTGCATGGTGACGTGGCTGAGCCACAAATAGTGCTTCTGCGCAGCGCAGAGACTGCACTGGCGGAATAGGCGTTCTTCGCGACAGTGATCCAGAGCGCACGCTCGAATCCGGCTGCCAGAGGGAATATGCTGCCGAATCCCAATACCAGCACGCAGCGCCAGCAAGTGAATTTTCAGCACGGTCCGTTCGTCGTCATACTGATTCACTCGCTTGCGTTTCGTGGTTGTATTCAGCAGTTCTAAGTACAAATTACTTGTCTGCATTCCCATACAACTGAAGAGCAGCGTCACCATGTCAGACACAGTCACGAACACATCCGAACAGCCACGCCGCGATTTTCTGCAAACCGCGACAACCGGAGCCGCTGCCATCGGCTCATTGCCGCTGTTGACAGAATCGTTGAATGCTGCCGTTCACGCATCAGGTGACGACGTTCTGAAAATTGCGTTAGTCGGCTGTGGCGGACGTGGTTCCGGCGCTGCCGCTCAGGCGTTAAGTACGATCGGTCCGGTCAAGCTGTGGGCCATGGCAGATGCGTTTCGGGACCGACTGGATGTCAGTTACGGAAGTCTTTCCCGAGGGCTCGAAAAACGCTACGACCGCGACGCCGCCGACGTCGGTAACCGAGTGGACGTGCCGGAAGAGCGCAAGTTCGTGGGACTTGATGCCTATCGCAAAGCCATCGACAGCGGAGTCGACGTGGTGATCATTACCGGGCCACCGGCGTTCCGCCCGATTCACTTCGAATACGCTGTCAACGCCGGCAAGAATGTCTTTATGGAAAAACCGCTGGCCAGCGATCCGGCCGGAGTACGCAGAATTCAGACAGCATCCGAAGTCGCCAGACAAAAAGGGCTGAAGGTGGCCGTCGGTCTGCAGCGACATCATCAGGCATCGTACGTGGAAGCCATTGACAGAATTCACCGTGGCGAAATTGGCAAACTCCAGTCGCTCCGCTGCTACTGGAACACTGGCAATCCCGCCAAACGACCGTTCCCGCACGACGGTCTCACAGAGCTTGAATACCAGGTCCGCATCTGGTATTTTTTTACTTGGCTGAGCGGCGATCACATCTGCGAACAACACATTCATAATCTGGACGTCTGCAACTGGAATATGAAAGGGCATCCCGTTACGGCTGAAGGTCTGGGAGGTCGTCAGGTGCGCACGGGCCGCGAGTACGGTCAGATTTTTGACCACCACGCTGTGGAATTCACGTACGCCGACGGCACGAAGATGTACAGCCAGTGCCGCCAGATCCCAGGCTGCGTGAGACAGGTCGCAGAATTTGCTCATGGTACGGATGGTGTCGCAGATCTCAGCACCGTGCAGTGCTCGCTGACCAATGGTGACCAGACGATTTGGAAATCCGAGCGGAAGGCCCCGAATCCGTATCAGGTCGAGCACGATGTTCTGTTTGATGCCATTCGAACAGGCAGACCGCATAACGAGGTTCAGCATGGCGCCGACGGCACAATGACAGCCATTCCGGGACGCATGGCGACGTATTCGGGCAAGCGAGTGCAATGGCAGGAAGCCTTTGACTCAGACCTCCGCCTGACGACCGACGCCGAAGACTGGAATGCTCCAGCTCCGATTCTTCCACTGGAAGACGGCAGTTACCCGGTGGCTAAGCCGGGAACAACAAAGGTTCTCTGACTCGACTGCGAGCCTCGCAGACCGCCGAATGTCGCCGCTCCGGTGTTTCTCAGGGCGTGTTTCCCGCCACTTCCCGAAATTCAATATCGGTGGGCTACCGGTCAACGGATTTGCTGGTAAAAAACAGTATTGCAACGTCTCCGATCCGGCTCACGATATTGTGCTAACGAAGTCAGATTTTCGTCATGGATGATCTCCGTCGCTCACCTCTTCACGACACTCATGTGCAGCTGGGGGCACGGATGGTGCCTTTCGCCGGGTGGGAAATGCCCGTGCAGTATGAGGGCATCATTCCCGAAAACAGAGCCGTGCGACAGAAACTGGGAGTCTTCGACATCTCTCACATGGGCCAGCTGTTTGTCTCCAGTGACAAAACTGGCGTCGCCGCAGACTGGCTGGACAGCATACTGACCAATAACGTGGCAAAGCTGGATGTCGGTCAGGGGCAATACACCCTGCTGTTGAACGAAACCGGCGGAGTGATTGACGACCTGATCGTTTACCGACAGTCGGACACCGAATACTTTCTCGTCGTGAATGCCTCTAAAGTCGACGAAGACGTCAGTTGGATGCAGACGAAACTTCCTGCGTCCGGCGTAAGTCTGACAAATCGCAGCGATGAATTCGCGGGACTGGCGGTCCAGGGACCGGAAGCAGTGACTGCTTTCCAGGCAATGTTCGGCAAATCCCAGCAACTTCCCGAGCGATTTTGCATGTCGACGATCACGACCGACAATGGCAACGTGATCATTTGCCGAACGGGCTATACGGGCGAAGACGGATTCGAGCTGTTTTGCCCGACGGCTGCGGGATCTCACTGGTGGCAACAGTGTATCGATGCCGGCGCGACGCCCGCTGGGCTGGGAGCTCGTGATTCGCTGAGGCTGGAAAAGTGCTATCCACTGAACGGAAACGATCTCGCCCCCGATCGAACTCCGCTGGAAGCCGGACTCGCGTTTGCCGTTGATCTTCATAAGCCGGAATTCGTCGGCCGAGAGACGCTGGTCCGTCAAAAAACGAAGGGACTGCATCGACGTCTGGTCGCGATCAAGCAAACGGAAAAGTCTCCGCCGCCAAGACCTGGCTACTCTGTTCTGTCGGGTGACCAAGAAGTCGGCACACTCAGCAGCGGAGGAGTCTCACCAAATCTTGGATGCGGAATCTCCATGGCATATATTACGTCCGGTCACAATAAGATCGGCACCGCTCTGGATGTTGAAATCCGGGGCAAGCGATTTCCTGCGGAAGTTGTCAGGAAGCCATTCATCTGATCCAGGGCACACACAGCGGCAGGCTCACATCTCAAATCGACGACAGGCGGCCGACACATCATTGTCGGCCCCAACAAGAAGGAATTCTGATGAACGTTCCCGAAGGACTGAAGTACACCGAATCTCACGAATGGATTCGAGCAGACGAAGACAATGTCGTCACCGTGGGCATTACGGATTACGCCCAACAGGAAATGACGGAACTGGTTTACGTCGAATTGCCGGAAGTCGGACAGCAGTTCAGCGCAAAGGACGAAATCGCCGTCGTGGAATCCGTCAAGTCCGCCAGCGACATCTACGCTCCCGTCAGTGGTGAAGTGGTCGAAATCAACGATGCTCTCGCCGACGATTCAGCCATCGTCAACAATTCGCCATTCGACGACGGCTGGCTTTTCAAGTTGAAACTTTCAAACCCATCCGAGTTGGAACATCTGATGAAGGCGGATGCTTATACAGGCAAGATCAGCTAGAGCCATTCATTTTTTTGCAAACGATACTGTCTGGCGGGAGTAACGAAACGGCTATCCAAACGCATTCCTGAGATGTGGTATTGGCTGCGCCGTCACCCTTACTTTCAAACAGAAATCACTGGCAGAGCCAGTGCCACACAACGGCATCATTTTTCTACCCCCATGCTCCAGCCTGGGAACACATATCCACGAAGTTCTGCATTGCTTCAGAACATCACATCATCAATCACGTGCAGCCCGGCAAGGCTGCAGGGACAGTCGGCCCCAAACCGAAGTTTGGGACTTTTCATCAATACCTGCTCAGCAAACCGAACCTCACTCAATGTCAACAATCCTTGATCGCCTGACAGACAGCATGTCCACTCAAACGCTCTTTCAACACCGCCATCTGGGAGTTGCTACCGGTGTCGCCGAGCAGATGGCCGGTGAAATCGGTTTTGAGTCAGTGCGGCAGCTGGTCGACGCGGCGGTGCCCGACAGCATTCGTCGACAGCAGCCTTTCGACCTGCCGGCAGCCGTAAGTGAAACCGGAGCCCTAGCATGGCTGAAACAGATCATGAGCCGAAATCAGGTGCAACGGTCACTGATTGGTATGGGGTACCACGACTGCATCACTCCGTCCGTCATTCTGCGCAATATTCTGGAAAACCCTGGCTGGTACACGGCTTACACGCCCTATCAGCCGGAAATTTCTCAGGGGCGGCTGGAGGCCTGCCTGAATTTCCAGACGATGATCACTGAACTCAGCGGCCTGGCCGTGGCGAACGCATCGCTGCTGGACGAAGGTACGGCTGCTGCCGAAGCGATGAGCATGTGTGCAGCCGGAAATCGAAATGCAAAGACGTTCTTCGTCTCCGACGGATGTCATCCTCAGACGATCGCTGTACTGCAAACTCGCGCAGAACCGATTGGCGTTGAGGTCATTGTCGGGAACCATAACGACTTCGATTTTGTTGATGGCGTATTCGGAGCCCTGGTGCAGTATCCAGATACCAGCGGGGGGATCTGCGACTTTGCCCCCTTCACAGAACGTGCTCATGCGGCCGGCGTCAAAGTTGTCGCCGCCGCCGATCTGCTGGCTCTGACCACATTACAGCCCCCAGGACAGTGGGGCGCCGATATCGCGGTGGGCAATAGCCAGCGATTCGGAGTGCCGCTGGGATTCGGTGGTCCTCATGCCGCATGGATTGCGTGCACGGACAAATTGAAACGCAAACTGCCGGGACGACTGGTCGGCGTGTCCAAAGACGTCAACGGCAAACCCGCGTACCGACTGGCCCTGCAGACTCGCGAACAGCATATTCGCCGAGACAAGGCAACCAGCAACATCTGTACGGCTCAAGTGCTGCTGGGCGTCGTGGCATCCATGTACGCCGTCTACCACGGTCCTCAGGGTCTGCGCAGGATCGCGAACCGAATTCACAAACAGACACGCATCCTGGCAGAATCACTATCTGCGGCTGGGTACGAATTGAGACACACGGACTTCTTTGACACCATTCGTGTCGCTCTTAAAGACACTAACAGCATCGCATCCAAAGCCTGCGAAGCCGGATTCAACCTGCGTCGCTTTGACAACGGGGACATCGGCATCGCACTGGACGAGCACACGACGAACGCAGAAGTCGACCAACTGCTGCACGTGTTCGGTGCGGAACTGGCAGAACCGGGTTCGCTGACCAGCATCAGAACCGAACAGCACCGGGAGGACGATTTCCTGTCACAGCCGGTGTTCAACACTTACCACACAGAAACGGAGATGATGCGTTACCTGCATCGTCTGGAATCCAAAGACCTGGCCCTGAACACAAGCATGATCCCACTGGGATCGTGCACCATGAAGCTGAACGCGGCGTCAGAAATGATTCCCATCAGCTGGCCTGAGGTCAATGCGATCCATCCGTTTGCTCCGCGCGAGCAATGGACGGGGTACGCAGAAATGATTGCTCAACTGGAAGCATGGCTGGCGCAGTGCACCGGATTTCATTCCGTATCATTGCAGCCGAATGCCGGGTCCCAGGGAGAATACGCGGGGCTGCTGGCCATTCGAGACTTTCACAAGGCAAATAGCCAGAAACATCGCAACGTCTGCCTGATCCCCACTTCCGCACACGGCACAAACCCTGCCAGCGCCGTGATGGCTGGTATGAAAGTTGTCCCGATCGATTGCGATGACGAAGGCAACATCGACATTCTCAGTCTGAAGGCAAAAGCTGCGGAGCACGCCGACAATCTGTCCACATTGATGGTTACCTATCCGTCTACTCACGGCGTGTTTGAAGAGGGAATTGGCGACATCTGTCAGATCATCCACGACAACGGTGGACAGGTTTACATGGATGGAGCCAACCTGAACGCTCAACTGGGGCTTTGCTCACCCGGCGAAATCGGTGCGGATGTCTGTCACCTGAATCTGCACAAAACGTTCTGCATTCCTCACGGCGGCGGTGGGCCGGGCGTGGGGCCGATCGGCGTGGCTGAACATCTGACACCGTACCTGCCTGGACACCCCCTTCACCTGAACGATGACGTTGGCCCCGTGAGTGCGGCACCATTCGGTAGTGCCAGCATCCTACCGATTTCATGGATGTATATCGCGATGATGGGAGCCGATGGTCTGACAGAAGCGACTCGAATCGCCATCCTGAACGCCAACTACATCGCCAGCCAACTGCAGCCTTACTTCCCGGTACTCTATCGCGGAGCGAAAAACCTGGTGGCGCATGAATGCATCCTCGACCTGCGGCCGTTCAAAGAAGACACGGGAGTCGAAGTTGAGGACGTGGCGAAACGCTTGATGGATTACGGCTTTCACGCTCCCACCATGTCATGGCCCGTCCCCGGAACGCTGATGATTGAACCGACGGAAAGTGAATCCAAAGCAGAACTGGACCGCTTCTGTGATGCAATGATCCTGATCCATGCCGAGATGATGGATATCCGTGACGGTCGTGCTTCACGTGAAGACAACGCTCTCAAGCACGCACCGCACGCAGCGGACGTGCTGCTGTCGGACAACTGGAATCACGCTTATTCACGGGAACAGGCGGCCTATCCAGCTGCGTGGCTGAAGGATTTCAAATACTGGCCGCCGGTCAGCCGAGTTGACAACGTGTACGGCGACCGACACCTTGTGTGCACCTGCCCGGACCTTGAATCCCTGACTGAGTAATATCGCTGGCATAATTCGACAAACAGACCAGAACGAAAAACACACTATGACCGTCGACGAACTTCTGGCCTCCGCCCTGTCTGATGCACAGCCAACATCGGATCTGAGTCCTGAACTGGAATCTCTGTGGCACACGAAGGCAGGAAACTGGGATACGGCTCACGATATCGCCCAGGACATCAAGACGCCGATGGGTTCCTGGATCCATGCACTGCTGCACCTGATCGAAGGCGATATCGGCAACGCAGGCTACTGGTTCAACAGATCCGGACGGCCTACACTGACGACCAACCAGATCGATTCGCTGTGGAATGAAATTGCCGCAGAGCTGTTGAGCTAACTCTGTGTCGATGGGTGCCACTGGCTCTGCCAGTGAAACGACTCTCAAAGAACCGTGGCCAGGCCAGTGCCACCCGGCCGAATCAATGCGTGGTAAAGCTGGCGTTCTGTATGGACGCTGTGGGTACCGGCGCAGATGTCTGCTGCTGCTTCCAACGTTCCAGGCCAGCCTGCAGAAACTGCTGAAATTCGTCGCCATCCGTGTCTAGGCCTTTGAACGTCGCCAGAATCTCCTGCCCGTCGGGAGTTGCAATCACATAGGCTGGAATGGTGACGTCCCCAAACCAGTTTTCCTGCAGACCGTGATTTCGACTCAGCAAACGCTCGTGTTCATCGGGTTTGGTTTTCACACCCGGAACTTCGTCGACGTACAGTTGAACTCGCACCAGGTCCTTGATGACCGAGTGCACCGGCGCCGACGCAAGCACGCCCTTTTCCATGCGGCGACAGTTGATGCAGTTGACTCCCGTGAAGTCCAGGAACATCAGTTGATTATTAATGGACGCTGTTTCCACGGCCTGGTCGAAATCCAGTGAGTACTGCAGACCATCATGCTCCACGAAGTAGCCGTCATCGGTGGTGGAATAATTAATCTGCGGCGGAGCGAAGGCCACCAGTTGCTGCCACACGACGCCTTCCGGCCCCTTCGGAGTAAACAGACCTAATGCAATATATGCGGCGAACCCAATGAAGCTCATGGAAAACAAACAACGAATCGGGCCCACTGTTTCCGTCGGTGAATCATGAGGCATGCGAAAGACACCCAGAAGATACAGGCCGGTGACAACCGAGACCGATATCCAGGTGGCCATCACCAGATGATAATCCAGAAACTGCGGCGTCCCCGTCGGACTGAATCCGGTATCAGCAACACTTAGAAACTTGGATACGACAGCCAGTTCCAGCAGTCCCATCGTGACTTTGACCGAGTTCATCCAGCCGCCACTTTTGGGCAGTTTGGCCAACAGGCTGGGAAACAGAGCCAGAAAGAAAAACGGCGACGCGAACGCAGTTGAAAAGGCGACCATGCCAATGATCGGCATCAGGTAGCTGCCCTTCGCGGCCAGCACAACCAGCTGACCGACAAAGGCAAACGTACATGTGAACGAAACCAGAGTAAACGTCAGCGCCATAAACAGAACGCCAATCGCACCGCCGGATTCCTGTTTCTTGGATGTCCATGTCAGCACCCAGGATGGAACTCGAACTTCGAACATGCCCATCAGCATCAGCGCGAAGACGGTGAACACGGCGGCGAAAAACAGATTCAACCAGGGATCGTTTGCCAATTGATTCAGCGCGGTCGGGCCGAAGATGATCGACAGCAGCAGCCCCAATACTGTGAAGGCTCCCACAATTCCAAGGCAGTATATAACTGCCAGCTTGACTGCCTGACCGGGGCGTTCGCTGCCCTGCTTCAGAAAGTAACTGATTGTGACCGGAATCATTGGAAATACACAGGGAGTCAACAGTGAAATAAAACCAAAGCCGATGGCTGTCACGATGAAGGCCAGAAGCCCTTC
>JAQWLN010000165.1 GCA_029247265.1 Fuerstiella sp. | reverse complement strand
ACCCAGCACACGAACGTGATAACAGGTAAAACGCTCCTTGAAAACATCATGGGCTGATCAGCTTTCTTATTTATGGCCGGTGTTGGACAACGACCGTCGCGTTGCGGCCTTCCGCTGTGTTCGGAATATAGGGTTGTACTGGCCGACGGCTGCGGTCAATTCTAACAACGTTTTCCGTTGCACAAGTCCTGGTGGGGAAAGAAGGAGAGGCAATCAACGCTCTTGCCGTCGCAGCATGCTGTTGTCTGTCGCAGTTCGCTTTTAATGAAACTGATTACGGTTACTCTGCGAAGTCATGCTGCTACGCGTTACGAACTTGATTTCTTTGGTGGACTTCCCATGTGCTGCACAAAAACGCCGCATGACCGCAAACGACGCCGACGGACCGCTCGGAATCTGCTGTCCTGTATCCGAGATTCGCAACAGATCTTCACGCAGAACGGTTGCTGTCTGAACGCCATCGCCGCGGTCGCTGCGGCACTCATGTTTGCCGTTTGTGCGGGGGCAGCCGTCGCTGCCCAGCCGAATATTCTTTGGATAACCGCTGAGGACATGAGTCCGGCACTTGGCTGCTACGGAGACCACTACGCGACTACTCCGAACATCGATCAGCTAGCCGCAGAAAGCGTGCGTTACACTCATGCCTTCGCAACTGCGCCTGTGTGTTCTCCCGTGCGGTCCGGCCTGATCACAGGGTGTTACGCGACGTCGCTGGGGACCCACAACATGAGGTCCGCGTTTCCGCTGCCGGCATCTGTTCGCGGCTTTCCTGCCTTGCTGCGAAATGCGGGCTACTTCACGTCTAACAATGTGAAGACGGATTACAACACGTCGGACGCAGCCCGGTTAATCAATGAGTCATGGGGCCAAAGCAGCGACACAGCTCACTGGCGCAATCGACAGGATAAGGCGGCACCGTTCTTCAGTGTCTTCAATCTGATGACGTCTCATCAAAGCCGAACAATGGTGTGGCCGTACGAAAAGTTTCAGGCAGAAGTACAGAGCAAAATTTCGCCGGCGGAAATTCACGATCCCGCTGATGCGCCACTGCCACCGTACTATCCTGACACACCGATCATTCGTCGTGACTGTGCACGTTTTTACGATTGCGTGACCGTGATGGATCAGCAGGTTGGTGCGATCCTGCAGCAGCTCAAAGACGATGGTCTGGATGACGATACGATCGTGTTCTTCTTCAGCGACCACGGTTCCGGCATGCCTCGACACAAGCGAGCACTCTTCGACACCGGGATGCATGTGCCGCTGCTGATTCGTTTTCCGCAGAAGTATCAGCATCTGGCTCCGGTTCGCGCGGGGGCAACGACAGACAGTCTTGTAAGCTTCGTCGATTTTCCTCCGACCGTATTGAATCTTTGTCGTCAGAGCATTCCCGGTCATATGCACGGACAGGCGTTCCTCGGCGAAGACCTGCCGGCCGCACGAGAATTCGCTTTCGGTCATCGCGACCGTGTCGACGAAGCCTTCGATTGTGCCCGCTCCGTTCGAAGCAAAGACTTCCTCTACATCCGAAACTTCATGCCTCATCTCAGTTATAATCAGCCAACAGCCTGGCCGGATCAGGGTGACATTCGCGGCGAGATTTATGCACGCACACACCGCGATACTATGACGGCGGCCCAGTGGCAGTTCGCCGGCCCGACAAGGCCGCGGGAAGAACTTTTTGACTGCAGAACCGATCCACAGAACCTGCACAATCTTGCGAACTCTGCGGACCATAAGTCAGAGCTTGCGAAAATGCGTGACGTTCTGGCAAAGTCGGTGCGACGCTACGGTGACCGGGGATTCATACCGGAATCACTTCTTCAGAACCGACTGGCGGGGACGCAAAGTAAGACGGCCGACGGCGGGCACGCTGCCTCAGCTGCGGCGGTGAAGTCAGCTTTTGCGACGGTTTACGAATTGCTGAAGTTACACAAAAGCTCGGATGCCGCTGTGAGATACTGGGCTACGATCGGGCTTGGGCAGAAGAAGATGAGTTGGGAGATCATTCCTGCGATGCTGACGGGGCTCACTGATCCGGCGTGGGCGGTCAGAATCGAAGCCGCACGCATTCTGACTGAGAACGAAAACCCAGGTCAGGCCCTGCCGGTTTTGATTGAAGCGGCCGGTCACACGGATTTGAATAATGTTCTGCACGCCGTGCGGACGATTGAATTGCTTGGCGACCGAGCTCGGCCGGCGATTTCCGCTGTCAGACGGGTCGCACTGCGGTGTCAGAGCATACTGCCGACTGCCACAACGGCCACTTTTGTGCAGACTGCTGAACAGGATCTTGCCATGTTCATCAGCTTTTCAGCAAATGCGTTCCTGAACGGCCAGACGAATGCTGACCAGCCTGATCCATGACTTGATCTGTTCAGGCCGGATACTGTTGTTTCGCGGGCGAAATTCAACGTCCGGACGATTCGTCGCCAGCATCCTGGGCGTCGCATTGACAATTTCGGCTGCACTAACTGAAATCCGTCGACAATCGTGCTCGTGAGGGCATGGTCGACAGTCCGGATTCCAACCAGCCTTGGGGCAGCATCGGTCCATTTTGGCTGGTCGCCAGAACCGGGGGGGTGGAATCAGACCTGCTTTTTTTGCAGCACTTTCGGCCCCGCGTGGTTTTCAAGCAATCATTACTCCACCCAAAGGAAAAGATGTCCAATCAGAAGTTTGAGTCATTTTCGCTGCCCAGCGGTTTGCAGGTTGTTGTTCAGTCAATGTCCGGTGTTGAGTCCGCTGCCGTCACGTTGATGATTCCCGCTGGAAGTGTTCTTGATCAGCCAGGTAAGTCCGGCACCGCCGCGATACTTTCCGAAATGTTCCCCCGCGGCGCCGGTGATCTGTCTGCTCGCGAACTTTCTGCAGCGATGGACAATCTCGGCCTGCAGAGAAGTGTGTCGGGTGGTGTCGGGTACATCACGCTTTCGGCAGCTACAACTGCTGACCGCATCTCCGAAGCGATCCCGCTGATCGCATCGATCATTACAGCACCGCATCTGGATCAGGAGCAGTTTGGCCCGTCCCGTGAACTAGTGCAGCAGGCTTTGAGTGCTCTGGAAGACGAACCCCGCCAGCGTCTCGGGCAGTTCCTGCGGCGCTGTTCGTACTCCGCTCCCTGGGGAAATCCGGCGGAAGGGGAGTTGGCAGATATCCCCGACATCACATTGCAGGACGTTCAACAGCATTACACCAGTTCAATTTGTCCAAACAATGCGGTCATCGGGGTCGCCGGCAATGTCAATGCGGCAGAGCTGCAGGACACGGTGGCGTCCGCGTTTGAAGGTTGGAGCCCGAAAGAGGTGGCTGTGCCTGATACGGGTGGTGTCGAGGCGTCGCCGAAACATGTTGAGCACGATTCTGCCCAGACGCACATCGGCCTGGCGTGGGAAACCGTCCCGTACCGGCATGAGCGGTACTTCGAAGCGTGGGCGGCCGTCAGTCTGCTCAGCGGTGGCATGAGTTCCCGGCTGTTCACCGAAGTGAGAGAGAAACGCGGTCTGTGTTACGCGATCTCAGCATCCATCAACACGCAGAAGGAACAGGCCCGCGTCTTTGGTTATGCGGGCACAACCAACGAACGTGCTCAGGAAACGCTGGATGTGATGGTCGCTGAAATTCGGCGGCTTCACGAAGGCATCACCGATGACGAACTGCAGCGCTGCAAAGCACGCGCAAAAAGCACATTGATCATGCAGCAGGAATCGACGATGTCACGGTCCGGTTCTCTGGCCCGAGACACACTTCACCTTGGCCGAGTGCTCGGACTACAGGAAATTCGATCACGGATTGACTCGCTGACCGTGGATCAGGTCCGCGACTTCGCTCTGGAATTCGCACCGGATTCGATGGTACTTGTCACGATCGGGCCGGACGCGCTGGATACCAGTTGTCTCAGCACGGCAGCCCCGGCAGTGTGACGGCCGGAATCGCGCCGAATTGTGTTTCCGCCGAATGCTCATCGCAATCGGTGCCATTTTTCTTTTCAGCATCACATCAACATTGGATCACCTTTGATGCAGTTTCACCAGCACACACTTCCCAATGGCCTGCAGGTTATCGCTGAACTTAACCCGTCCGTGCACAGCGTAGCGGCCGGATTCTTCGTTCGCACCGGTGCCCGGGATGAGACCGGTGGTGTTTCCGGCGTCAGCCATTTTCTGGAACACATGGCGTTCAAAGGAGACGACAGGATCTCTGCTGACGACGTGAACCGAATTTTTGATGAGGTTGGTGCTAATTATAACGCATCAACAGGCGAAGAAGTCACGATGTATTATGCGGCCGTGCTTCCTGAATACCTGGACACAACCATGGAACTGCTGTCTGTACTGATGCAGCCGTCCCTCGGTCAGCAAGACTTTGACATGGAGAAGAATGTCATTCTGGAAGAGATCGGTATGTACGACGACCACCCGTCGTTTACCGCCTACGACACAATTATGGCCACACATTTTGCGGACCACCCACTGGGGCAGAGCATTCTGGGAACAAAGCAGAGCATTGAGGCGCTGACATCAGAACAGATGCAAACGTATCACGCGGATCGCTACAAAGCCGGCAATATGACGCTGGTGGTCGCTGGCAATACAGACTTCGATTCATTGCTGGCACTGGTGGAAAAACACTGTGGCAGTATTCCTGAGGGACAGTGCAAACGAGAACTTCCGGAAGCGGTTCCAAAGCCCACGATACGACTGGTGACAAAGGAATCCAGCGTGCAGCAGCATGTCATGCAGATGGGAGCAGCTCCCAAAGGCACGGATGAGTTACGGTACGCGGCAGAGCTGTTGTCTGTGGTTGTTGGTGACGATTCCGGAAGCCGGCTGTTCTGGGAACTGGTTGATCCGGGGCACGTGGATGCTGCCGAAGTCGGCTACAACGAATACGACGGTGCCGGTACGTGGATGAGCTATCTGGGCTGCCAGCCGGACCGAGTAGAAGAGAATATCGCGGTTATGTCCCGCGTGTTTGAAGAGGTGAACGCCAACGGCATTCTGAGGGAAGAGCTGGAACAGGCAAAAAACAAAGTGGCGTCTCGGATTGTGCTGCGAGGTGAACGCCCGATGGGGCGTCTTAGCTCGCTCGGCGGCAACTGGGTGTACCGCAAGGAGTACAAATCTGTCGCCGATGATTTGAAAACTGTGCGAGCTCTTTCGCTGTCTGACATTGATGCACTGCTGAAACAGTACCCCATCCGCATGAGTACAACCGTCGGCGTCGGCCCGCGCGAACAACTGGATCTGGGATAATCATCAGCCCGTGGACAGAGAGAACCGACGCGCCCTTTTCAGATGTTAACTGTGACGCAGAATCAGGGCAGTTTCCTGTCGTCGATGTCACGCTGGATCTCCTTGAGGTAGTCGTCTGTAAAGTGGCTGTCCTCCGTAATCGGATCCGACTCGTTCTCATGCCGTTCAAATTCATCTGCCCAGCTTTGCAACTGTTCTTCTGCCGCGTCATGTGAGACGTTTTTTTGGGGCGGCGACTGTGGGGCGGGGGGGGTGTCTGCAGTCGACGACGATTGAATGCCTGTCAGAAAATCTTCGCTGTCGACACAGGACGCCTTTCTGCGCCTGGCCGCCCTGTGCAGGCGATGATCGCTGGAAACGACCAGCACCTGTTTCGGGCTGCTGTGCTGGTTGAGCAGTCGTTCAATTTCTGTATCCGCGTCGGTGCCCTTCGGGGCATACAGGACATGCAGCCCATTATGGTCCTGGCTGCGATTCACATCCGAAATGGATTCGAATGCGTCATAGACGACGGATGTTCGACTGATGGCGTCGCGACCGAGCGAATCCTTCAGCAGCCGATTCAGCTGATTGCGACAGCGTTCCAGATCTCCCTGGCCGTAACTTCGCCGGGCGATGCCAACAGCATGCATCAGGTTGTATCCGTCGATAATGAGATACAGCGCTGGCACTGGTCTGATTTTCTACAGCAAATTTCGCTGACTCGTGGCTGCGGTTGGCGTGTTTCAATAGCAGAACGGCTGCTTCCACGAGCCAGAACCGGCTCCGTCAATTGGCAAACCGCTCTAACCCTGCAGTGCTGAGCGACTTCGACTCACAAGTCCGTTGTTTGGGTGTCCACTGCCCTTGAGATTAAATACGGACATCGCCAGAAATTGGTTTCGCCATGCCGAACTCACGTGGCCATAGTCCTCGAGCACTGCAGAACTGAATTTGTAATCGTGTGCGTCGCGACCTTTGAGAAACAGCATCTGTCGAGATGCGTCGATCAGGTCGTGACCGTTGCCGCCGGCGGACAGGAAGCCATATACTTTCTCCGCGGCCTTCATTCTGTTGCCGGAAATTTCTGAAAGAATTTCCGTCAGTGCATCATTGGCATTTGTTGGAGCCTTTGCCTGAAGCGTTTCAACCGTCTGTTTGCCGAGGCTACCTCGCCCTTTGGCCGAATCGCGAAACATCGGATTGAACGAGCAAGCCTGCAGCAACAGTTGTTTTCGCACTCCGTTATCAGCGGCGTTCCGCCACAGGTAGTGCATGGCGTTCGCTGTCGTGAGTCCGTGCAGCCCAATGATGCCCGGCTGCCGCATCAGCAACTCACCGGCGCCCACAAAGACCCCGTCCCAGATCGACTGGGCGGCCACTCCATGAGATAAGGCGTCGACAGCTGATTCCGCAGCGTGCAGTGGTGTTCCTGTGCGAAACGTTTCGAACAGCTGAGGCGGAGCAGCGTCGTCGATTTTTCCGCTGATCCAGTTTTCAGGAATCCGTGTCAGCAGCTCTGCGTTGTTACGCCACGGGCGATCCGCGTCAAGATCGCTGGTCGATGGATTGGCCTCCCCGGAATGATTCAGTAATGCAAACGTCAGCGACCGCAGGACCGGTTCTGCGAACTGCCATCCGATGACCTGCAGCGTCCGCCATGCGTTGGCCAGGTAAATCGCTTTGTGTCCAATGGAACGGTAATCACGTGCGGCATAACGAGTGAACAGATTGAAGACCTCAGTTGCACCGGCCGTTCGCACCAGCCCTGCCGTCGCCGCGTCGGCCTTTTCTTCGTCCCAGCTGTCCATCGCTTCAATAAACAACTCACGAGCACGCGTGGCCTCCGGAACGAGGGATTCCTTTACGGGCTTCATCCGCCAGCCGCTGCGTTTCGCTTCATCCGCCTGCGATGACTTGAAGTAATTCAGCCCCCAGAAAATGGGCAGCCACCGATCTTCGTCGGGGCCTGCCAGACTGGCCAGGTGGCACGCATTGACAACCAGCACACAATGGAATTTGAACCCCACGGATGGCCGCGGTTGCACGTTGCGAATTCCGGCCAACAGAAGCGCCGCGAGCACTTCGCGATACGAACGACCACCGCGGATTTGTTCGGCAACGCGTTCGAGTAACGTTTCAGCAGGTGATTCTTCGATCAAACGGACCAGCGGCTCGACGTGATCACCAAACGGCACGAGATTCGAATTCAGCCCAGCTTCATCGGCCGTCACTCGGGGAAGCCCGGACAGAAAATGAAGTCCACCCAGAACGGCGGTTGCACTGGTGGCAGAATTGTAAACGAATCTTCGTCTGGTCGTGTGTTTTTCCGGCATCGTCCACCTCCCTGCTAGTTGTGACTGAATTGCAGAGTGGCATCATACTCCACTGGTGCCATTGGTCGACCATTACCCGTGAATTGATGTTATGATTCTGCCTGTCGGTGGATCCGTCGCCGGGCTCTGGTGGCGGAAAATAGAATCGCTGCGTTTTCAAATCAGAATGACCAAAGTCGCATGAATCCCTCCACGAACACTTCCGATGGTGAAAGAAATCCGTACGTCTGGGCAACTGTTGGTGAAAACGATCTGGCCATTTTTAGCCGGCACCTGAAAAACTTTGTTCCGCCGGATTCATTTGACGCACATGCCCACCTTTGGCGCGTGGTTGACTTGGGAACACCAACGCCAGCACTGGCTGCCGCCGGCCCCGCGGAAGTGACTCGGCACGTGTACGACGAACGGGTTGCACAGTGGATGCCGGAACGGTGTCCGACGGGAGGGTTGTTCTTTCCCTTTCCGACGCGAACGCTGAACGTCGATGGAGCGAATGATTTTCTGGCCGCTCAGGTGCAGGCTGATCCCAATTCACGGGGGCTGATGATCGTCACACCACACCAGGACGCGGCAACCGTCGAACGGCAGGTGATCGACGATGGCTTCGCGGGATTCAAGGTTTATCATCTGTTTGCCGATCGTCAGGACACCTTCTTCGCGCCGACGGAAGAATTCATTCCGGAATGGGCCTGGGAAATGGCCGATCAGCGCGGGCTTGTGATTATGCTGCACATGGTGCTGCCGAGAGCGTTGGCGGAACCTGCGAATCAGATCTACATTCGTCAGCATTGTGAACGATATCCCGGTGCCAGGCTGATTTTGGCTCATGCAGCCCGTGGCTTCTGTGGACGCCACACGGTGGAAGGAATTGATGCCCTGCGTGGCCTGGACAACGTTTTCTTCGACACATCAGCGGTTTGTGAACCGGAAGCGTTTGAGGCCATTCTGAAAACGTTCGGCCCCACTCGGCTGTTCTTCGGTGCGGATTTCTGCGTGACCGAGATGCGCAGCCGTTGCGTGAATCTGGCCGATGGATTTCTGTGGCTGGATGAACTTCGTCCTGATTATTCGAAGTCGCGTTTTGCGGAACCGACCCTGTTGGGCATTGAATCGCTGCTGGCACTGAAACAGGCGTGTACTAATCAGCACCTGACTGATGGTGACGTGGAAGAGGTGTTCTGTCTGGGGGCACGACGTCTGCTCGGTCTTCCGTTGATTCACTCAAAGCCCGATGTCCAGGCTGTCTATCGTGAGGCGAAGCAGATCATTCCGGGCGGCACTCAGTTGCTTAGCAAACGACCGGAAATGTTCGCGCCCGATCAGTGGCCGGCGTACTATCGTGAGGCACGCGGTTGCGAAGTCATTGACACCGAGGGCCGTCGTTTCATCGACATGAGTCTCGGTGGTATCCTGGCCTGCCTGCTCGGATACAGTGACCCGGACGTAAACGCTGCGGTTATTCGTCGAGTGAACCTCGGTTCGATGTCGACCCTGCAGACGACAGATGAAGTGGAACTGGCGAAGTTGCTGCTGGAAATTCATCCTTGGGCTCACAACGCTCGTTTTACACGTGCCGGTGGCGAGACGATGGCTGTTGCGGTACGCATCGCTCGAGCCTCCACGGGACGCGAAAAGGTCGCCATCTGCGGTTACCATGGCTGGCACGACTGGTATCTGGCCGCGAATCTGGCTGAACCCGGCGACGCCGAACAAAACGATCATCTGACCGGCCATCTGTTGCCCGGGCTGGAACCTCGGGGGGTGCCTTCCGGACTGGCGGGCACTGCGCTGACGTTTCATTACAACCAGCTGGATGAACTCGATGCCATCATCGCCAAACACGGTCCTGACCTTGCGGCCGTGGTGATGGAACCAACGCGACACACCGATCCGGCCCCCGGTTTTCTGGAAGGCGTCCGTCAACGATGTGATCGCCTGAGTGCCAGGTTGATCTTTGACGAAATCTCTATCGGCTGGCGTCTGTGCCCTGGTGGTGCCCATCGCCGGTTTGGTGTGGATCCGGACGTTGCTGTGTTCGCCAAGGCGCTGGGCAACGGTTTTCCCATTGGTGCGGTCATTGGGACATTGGAAACGATGCAGGCCGCGCAGACGTCGTTTATTTCCAGCACGTTCTGGACAGAAGGTGTCGGTCCGGCTGCAGCGGTGGCATGTGTGCGAAAGCTGATGCGACTGGATGCCCCCGCGCACCTCGCAAAAATCGGTGCGCAGGTCATCGAGGGCTGGGAGAAACTGGGCCGAAAACACGGGCTGCCCGTAAAGCTGCCAGGTCGCCCTGAGGCGTCGCTGCTGGTGTTCGATCATCCGGAAGCTGCAGCCCTGACAACGCTGATGACTGCGCAAATGCTGAAGAAGGGTTTCCTTGCCGGGGGCGCGTTCAATGCCACACTGGCCCATGAACCACGACACGTGACCGCCTATCTGACAGCGTTGGATGAAGTGTTTGCCGAACTGGCCACGGCCGTTGCGTCAGGTGACATCGCTAACCGCATTGGGGGACCTGTAAAACATGGTGGCTTCACAAGGCTTACGTGATCAACAGCAGATTCGGCGTCGACGACGGTAAGCTAGGTCCCATTGACACGCAGAACGTACGAATTGGTATGTGGGAATTCGGTGAATCATCGAGTCAACGTTGGGAAAATGGTCTCCCGGCAGGTGATCAACCTGAAATGCATAATCAGCCATTCTAGAATTTCCGCACTGAAACCAACGGAAGATTATCATGACTGACTCGAATTCGACGACCGAACACAATCCGGATACGGTTGCATTTCCTGCCGGGGCGTTGCCGGAAGAGCTGCCACCCGTGCAGCCGCCTTCCGCTGGCTACATCATCCAGCTGTTTCTGATTCCTGCACTGATCGTTGCGGCGGTCATAGGAGTCTGGGCCCTGTTTGGCAAACTGGCCGATTCTGAGACGGATTGGCATCAGCTCGTGGCAGAACTTGGCAGCACGAATGAAAATCGGCGTTGGCGAGCCGCTCTCGGACTGGCTCAGGTGCTCCGCAATCAGCAGATTGCTCCGGGTACGGACGAAGTGTTGCTGGCCAGACAGCCCGAAGTCGCTGTTGCTCTGTCGAAACTGCTGCAGGAGTCGATGGATTCAAAATCAACCGATGACAAGGAAGTGAAAAATCAGGAGTTTCTGGCGCGAACACTTGGGGCGCTTGAGGCGGACGACATCGTGCTGCCGATGCTCGCGAAGGCCGTGGCGTCCGACAAGAACATCGAGGTCAGGAAAAGCAGCATGATGTCGCTGGCCATGATCGCCGGGCGAAAATTTGAGGCACAGGCCGGCACAGGTGACGAAGTTCCTGCGCTCGATGCTCCGCTCAGCACGCCGACAATTGAAGACGAGTTGGTTACTGAGCAATTGAAGCAGGCAGCACAGGATCCGGAGCCTGCCGTACGTCACCTTGCGGCATTTGTGCTGGGGCTCGTCAGCGGCCAGGCGGCGGTGGAACAACTGAAGGTGATGTTACTCGACGGTGATCCGATGACTCGTGCCAATGCTGCGGTGGCGCTGGCACGCAACGGTCAGGTTGACGGCGTACCTGTTCTTCTGGCCTTGATCACGGATGGAACGACGGACCCTGACAGGGATGAGTTCTCAAAAATGACTCCGGAAGAACAGCAGCTGCTGTTGCAGCGTCGACAGTTCGAACAACCCATCATTCTGCGCAACTGTATCCGTGCCATTGAAACGCTTTGGGCAAAGATTAATGTCGATCGTCAGACGGAGCTGAAAGCGGTTCTCGGCCAGATTGCCGAAAAACACGCTGCCGCCGATATTCGAGTTCAGGCACAGGCCTTGTTGAATCAGATCTAGCCTGAGTCGGCAAGGTGGCACCGATGTGACAGTTCAACCACCGTCTACGTTTGCCGCAACGTCAACCGAATCAGTATTCGCCGATCACGTTCCCGTCAGCTTTGTTCAGCAGGTTCTGAAACAGGAAGTTGCCGTTCATACCGGTCTGATCACGTTCAATGTTCTCACTGACAAAGCGAACGGAACCGTCTGCCAGCAAAAACTGCGCTCCACCGATATGTCGACTGTTGAAAGAACGCGTACATTGATCCAGCGGAGGTGACAGGACGGGCATCGAAACCGTGTCCGGACCGGTTTGATTGATTCCGAACAGTCCTTTCGCCATCGCGTGTCGCTGACGATACCCTGTTCCATCTGAACTGACTCCGTAGATGGAACCAGCCTTGCAGGAGACCTGGCCGGTCACAGGATTCTGCAACACCCAGGCTCGCTCACCAATCATCAGTGTGTTGCTGGTGCCGTCAGTAAAATCACGAACCTTGATGCGACTATTGTGTCCGAATGTTCCGTCAATTTCTGTCTGACGCCACTCGCCGCCCCCATTCGCTCCAATATAGTTTGAGATCGCCGCAGCATATTCGACGCCGGTTGCAGATCTCAGTGTGTTCTGGAGATTGAGGTCAGGAGCTGTATCGGACGGACAGCGAAATCCCGGCAACGGTTTTGTCATCAGTCGAAATTTGACGGGGTTGTCCAGTGACCTCCCGAGACTTTCCCGCCCCACTTCCAGAAGAGTGTACAGGTTGCCCTGGTCAATCATCGGCATGATATAGACGCACCAACCCCAGTTGGCTGCGCTGCCGCCATTCTGATCGACCCACCCCGGAGGAAACGAACGGTGCACGTCGTGATAATTGTGCATCGCAAGTCCCATCTGTTTGATGTTGTTCTTGCACTGAGTTCGTCGAGCTGCTTCTCTGGCCTGCTGTACGGCCGGCATCAGAAGGGAGACCAGTACCGCAATGATGGCGATAACAACCAGCAGTTCGATCAACGTAAAGCCCTGTTTGGCGGGAGAACGTTTTGGGATCAACATGTGCAGAATTCCTCAACGATACATCATTGAATCAATTGCCGTGTCAACGACGATACCAGTTCACAAGAGTTCGTGGACCGCACATGCAGCAGGCCGTGAGTGTCGTCAGTATCAACACACGACCGCCAATTACACACGACCGCCAATTACATACGACCACCAATTGCGGCCACAAATTGACGAACGCTTCAAACCAAGGCTACCGATAACTGTAGTGCAGAAGTGTCTGGCTTAACGAAAATCACGTCGACGTATCGTCCAAATTCCACCAAACACATTCAATTTTTCCGCAATTCCGGTGTTGAACCGTCAAAACGACAGTGTTTTTGAAGAACCGTAGCCGAGGCCTGGTTGGAGTGGTTGCTGATTTGTGGGCACGGTGGCTATCTTAGCAGGCACACAGTGCTGCTGATTTTTCCGGAAATGCCGCATCGCGGATCTGGCAGCGACAGACAACGTCGATTCGAACTCGAGGTGTCAGGAACCTTAACAGCAGCGTTGCGGAACGTTGTGGCTGGACTATACTTCTGCCCCTTCGCCGGAGTGGTGGAATTGGCAGACACGCGGGATTCAAAATCCCGTGGGATTAATTTCCCGTGTGGGTTCGAGTCCCACCTCCGGTATCGCCGAGAGCCTTGTTTTTACTGGGCTTTCGGCTTTTTTAATGCCTGCGACAGTCGCGATGTGAACTGTTCAGAATAGTGCCGAAATTAACCAAAAGCGGTGTAAACGGGTGTAACCCGGTGTAACCCTTTTGGCTCATCGAGTGAATGCCGTGGTTGTTGCCACTCGTCGCTTCACGGAATCTCTGAATTTCCACTCTTGAGTGTTGCCGTGGATTCAGACGCCGAGCGTCATCGCCGCTTAATTTGAGGGCTGTTTTCTTTACCACCCGTAGGTCTGATAGCCTCAGCCGATAAGCGGGGACCACCGGAAAGGGCCCGCCGTCAGCGTCTTGGCTCGCGATATGTCAGGGTGTTCTACGCTACACCGCTAAGTCGGCTGTCTCTTGTGGGTTTGGTTCCACCCGGTTCCGATACACCCACTTCAGCACGCCGTAGAACAGGGCGAAGAGAGTGATGGTGAGCCAGTGGGGGAGTTGGCCAAGCAGCCATTCTCCGTCGTTGAAGACTGCAACGCATCCCCGTTTCATTCGCAGCCGTTTCTTGCCCGTGCAACAGGACGACGCCTTTCCAGCTCACAACGGCTGCCAGTGTTTGACCGTCCGGAGAGAATTGCAAAGTGCGGATCGTGTGCTTGCCGACTTTGGTGCCATACATCGAATCATACGATCGACGGCAGCGTATCCCGAAAAAGAAGCCGCCTCAGTGAAATGGAATTGAGTCGTCGGAAATCGTCACTCTGAACACATTTGAGGCCGGAGTCGCGTGGATTCTCCGGACAGCTTACACATTGGTCGCCGCGGACTTTTCGCGTGTTGGCACAGGGGATGGGCGATGAGAGCTCTGCGGTGTCAGACGGTCAACGCCCAGAATTCTGGCGGCGTCCTGGATGTCTTGATCCTTCCAGAGTACCCGCTCCACAAGGCCGCTCGGTTTCTGGCCTGCTTCGCTGAAGGCCGTGAGAATTCGGACCAGTGCTTTCGTCAGACGAATCTGGATTCGAGAGGTGCCCGCTCGGCGTTTCGTCAGCGGTTTCGCTGATTGACGTGGGCTGAGATCGTCGGCTTTTGCAGCACGCATCCGTTCCGCTTCGGAATTAGGTGTCATTGCCTCCATCTTTACGCCAAGAAGTTTTCGCAGTCGGACGACTACTTTTTTGGCTTCGGCCTTATACTTCTTCCGCGACTCATCATCAGTTCGTCCGACGGAGCGCAGGCAGTCGCTGGCGCTGCCCAGAAGCAGCAGTTCCTCAACTTCGTCCCGAATGCCACGCAGTTGATGGAGACTGTCGGCGGTGGAACTTCGGGGCACTTTCCCACGAGCAGGGATGCCGTTCACTTTGCCGGCGTTGTTATGGGTGGGGTCGATACGGTGGATCCGGGGTGGAGCCAACTCACGTTTTTTGCCCGAGGGCTTGATGTGTCTCAGGAGTTGAGGCATGGTGTCGACCTGAACTTTCCGGCGAGGTGATTCTGTGGCTGGAACATCAATGGATGCAGCACGGGTATACTGTTCAGAATCCGTTCAGGTGTTGTGTCGCGGGAAACCTATACAGCCGGCACAACGCGGAAGCTGCGGACACGCAATTTGCACCACGTGAACAAACTTCTTATCTAACCCAATTCGGCAGATTCTGCCGTTAAGATGAGTGTTGAGCGTGCGATGATGTTGTGCGCCGGCAGCCCACCGGAAAGTGTACGGGTTGTAGCAGTCAGCGGACTTCTCTCGCTGTCATACACTGGTCGACGGCACATCAGGTTTCAGAATGGTCAACGTTTGGCATCAGCGCTCAGGCTAATCTGGTGAGGTCTACCGCGGGTTTTCGCCGGTGACGTCCTTCCACCAGTCGCCCCATGCAGCCGACATCGAATTCACACGTTCCGAATGCTGCTGTGCCAGGTCCTTCGTTTCCGTACGGTCGCGTGACAGGTCGTACAGTGCCCATGGACGATTGGGTTTGAGTCGCACGATTTTCCAGTCACCTGAACGGTGAGCTGCACCGCCGGAATGTTCAAAGAATAATCCGGCGTGGCCTTCACGGGTTTTTCCTTCCATGATCGGCAATAGAGATTTTCCTCGCGACATGCATGAAGCTGCATCGATACCTGCTGCGTCCAGAAAGGTCGGTAGCAAATCGACGACGTGCGACACCTGGTCAGTGATTCGTCCGTCAGCTGTTGCTCGTCCATCGCTTGACGGACCTGCTGACTGGCCGACCTTTCCTGCCGGCCAGTGAACGATAAATGGAGATGCACAACCGCCATGGTACGATTCCTTTTTCCAGAATCGAAACGGTGTGTTGCATGCATTCGCCAGAGCTGGTCCCAGTCCCGTCCACGTGTCGTCGCGGCCAAGTTCTTCCGGAGAGAATTTTCCGGTATAACGAATCGTTCGCCCGTCCGGTGTCTCTGACGGGCGATCATAACCGGGACGTACGGGCTCCTCTGGAGAAGCTCCGTTGTCGGCCAGAAATACAATCAGCGTGTTTTCGAACTGGCCCGTCTGTTTCAACGCCGTGATGACGTCGCCCAGGCCCTGGTCCAAGCGATCAATCATGGCCGCGTGTGTCTCCATTTTGGCTGAATCGCGCTGCCGCTGTTTGGCCGGCATGTTTTTCCAAGTTTTGCGGCGGCCTAAATCGATATCGGGCAGAGGATAAATCGCTGTATCGATCAGCCCCATTTTTACCTGGCGAGCATATCGCTGCTGCCGCATCGCCTGCCAACCACGGTCATATCGTCCTTTGTATTTCGCTCGATCTTCTTCACGAGCATGCAGCGGCCAGTGTGGTGCTGCATGAGCCAGATAGATGAAAAATGGCTTGTCATCTTTCGCGAAGTCGCGAATGTAGTCTGCCGTTTTAGAATTCAGTGCGTCTGTCAGATAGAAGTCCTTTGACAGGTCGTAAACAGGTTCAAAGCCGTTTACCAGGGCGAACGGGTGGAAGAAGTTGACGATGCCCCAGATCACGCCGTAATGACGATCAAATCCACGGGCTGCTGGATAGGTGGCTCGTTCACCAAACAGACTGACTCGCGTTTGAT
The DNA here is from genome assembly GCA_029247265.1 of Fuerstiella sp. Lineage (GTDB taxonomy): Bacteria > Planctomycetota > Planctomycetia > Planctomycetales > Planctomycetaceae > Fuerstiella. The sequence goes on along the minus strand of JAQWLN010000165.1, from coordinate 57,298 downwards.
TATTCAGCACTGCCAGATGTTCCGCAGAATTTACTCCGTCACCCGCCAGCGCCGCTGCATGAGTCAGATGCCACTTGCCCGTCATTCCCGTGTGATACCCGTTGTCGCGCAGAATTTCGGCCAGGGTTGGCACGTCCTTTGACAACGACGCGCCGTTGGATCGCAGGCCGACTTCATGCGGATATCTTCCGGTCAGCAACGCCGCTCGCGTGGGACAGCAACGGGACGCGTTGTGAAACTGTGTGAATCTCAATCCGTTTTTCGCGAGAGCATCAAGGTTCGGCGTGTCGATGTCCGAGCCATAACAGCGCAGGTCCGAAAACCCCAGATCATCCGCCATGATCACCAGAATGTTGGGCCGCACGTCTGCGCGTCCAGTAACGCACTGTGATAGCAGCAATACGATTCCAACATATTTCATGATCGTGTTCCCATGGGATCTGATGCCGGACTGACACCTGATATCCCCGTTTGTTTACGTGTGAGAAGATTGCAAATTCAGGTGGCGGCGGTCGCCATCGAGGAAAAATTCGAACCGAGGCTTGAGTCGTGATCGCGAAGTCCTTGTGTGTGACCTGAAGCGCCGAATTGTGTTCGCACGCTCAATCAGCGACGAGGGAATTACTCCAACGGAGCGTCGACAACATCTTCGTATGAAAACTCCAGCACCATGTGATCTTTGGGCCATGGATTACCGTTCACTTCGACATACGGATAGACGAAAAAATTCAACGGGGCTCCATCCTGTGGTGGCACCAGAACGATATCGCGTCCGGTTGTGAAGCTGACCCGGTTCTCACTCAGGTTGCCGAAATAGTATTCCTTCATTTCCGGGTGCTTGTCCGCTTCTGAGATATCGACAGGAATCCAGCCCTTGCTGTCGTGGTGGAACAATGCCCAGCAATGGTAACCGCCAATCATGCCCTTGCCATGTTCGGTCGGCAGCGGAAACCCGATTTCAAATCGCGCCGGGATATTCTTGGCCCTTGCCCAGGAAATAAACAGGCTGTGGAAGTCTGTGCAGTTGCCGAATCGACTGTCGCAGACCCACAACACATCGCCGTGGCCATAACCCGGCGCAGACTTGTCATAACGAACATGTTCGTCCACGCGGTCGTACAGGGTCCGTGCAATATTCAGGGAGTCGCCCGTGAATTTCAGATCACTCAGCAGGTCAAGCTGCCTGCCGTTCAGTGGTACCTTTGTGTTTGCAGACAGGAACTGCTGTCGCTGTTTATCGGTCAGTGCCGCAGGGGCACGGTTGTCGTCGATTGCTCGCACTTCCTGACGGTGAATGAGAAACGAGACTGAATAGGCAAGACTGTCGGCAGTCGCGGCGTTTGATTCACAGTACAGGATGGTGTTTCCATATGCAGATTCCGTGGCGATGCTGCCCTCCGCTGGCAATTTCTGATTAAGCATTTCCACTTTCTGATGATCACTTGATCGTGGCAGCGGAAACCAGGTGCGGACACGGGCTCCATCCGGCAAGCCGACAGCTCTGGCTTTGTACTCGAAACGAAACGTACGTGACCGGGGTTCCGAAATTCGACCAGGTCGGACTGTTGTTGCAGAACTAGATCCGGTTTGAGATGTCCTGCCGGCAGCAGCACTTCCTGTCTTTTGCTTTGAATTCGCGTCGGATGCGTCAGCAAAGCAGTTTCCCACGCTTGCTGTGCTCAACAGTAGAAGCAATAAACCGGGTAACAGACGAACGGACCTCATCTCGAAGTCTCCACGGACTGGTGAAAAATTTAAATTGGTTGCCATAGTAGCGAGTCGGTTTTGAGCGGCAAGCTGTGCGGGACAGCTCAACGATGGAACGCCGTGCGATCAGCAGGAAACGGTTTGGACACGTCACGAATGCGTTTGCCCGTCTGCCCTTCAATGACCGGCGCCAAAAGTCGCAGAAGCGAACCGCAGGCAACTGGCACTGCGAATTGAACGGATGGTGCACACGATACGGCGACGAAATATAGTTTTCGACGGGAAAACTGGCCAAAAACGAGAAATTCCATGCGAACATTCGCTACAAATAAGCGGTCGTACAACTGCCCGGATGTGTGCTGGATCACAACTGCTCACTGAAGAAGCAGCCGGAGAGGTGGCAGAGTGGCCGATTGTGCAACACTGGAAATGTTGTGTCCGGGTAACTGGACCGGGGGTTCGAATCCCCCCCTCTCCGCTCCATTTGATCGCCTGTGGTTTCGTTTGCCGGACTCACAGGTTTTTTCTTGCGCGACGGCAGTTTCTACCGGATGTGGATGAATTCGTTGGTGCACATCATCGTGTGAATGATGTGACGCCATGCCGAAGTCCTGTCGCTGCCGTCAGTCTTTTGCTGAGAGCCAACACTGTCCGTCAGATCTGCGAATGTGCTGGCCAGGACTGACACTTCGGCACTGCGTGCAGGGCGTCCGTATATGGTCCGGTGAAGCCAGTCCACCCGCAGATCGAAATCTCCTGCGTGCTGTGAGACGCGTTCTGCCAGTTTCTGCGCCTGTGCCAGAACCATTGGATTATTCATCAGAAATAATGCCTGCTGAGCAACCATCGTCTGTGTTCGTTGAGCAACATGCTGGCCGCTGTCGGGTACGTCGAATATTGAAAACATCTCATAGCTGCGGACTCGAATAGACGGAAGATAGATGGACCGTCGGAAACTATTGTAAACTGAATCGTCCGGGGCCATCGTCACTCGTTTCTTGTTCGCGGACGCAAACATTGTCCCGCCGAACGTTCGATCCAGTCGACCGGAAACAGCCAGCAACGCATCTCGGATGGCTTCCGCTTCCAGGCGCTGAATCGTGTATTTGCTGCACAGTCGGTTGTCCGGATCATGCCGTGCGGACGAGGCATTGAACTGGCTGCTGGCGCGGTATGTGGCAGAATTCATGATCAGTTTGTGCAGATGCTTGATTGACCAGTTGCTGGCCACGAATTCATGCGCCAGCCAGTCCAGCAGTTTCGGGTGCGAAGGCTGTTCACCTCGTAAGCCGAAATTTGACGGTGTACGGACCAGCCCCGTGCCGATGTGATGCTGCCAGATACGGTTCACCATCACTCGTGCCGTGAGCGGGTTCAGCGGACTGGCAATCCAGTTGGCCAGTTGCAGTCTTCCGTTCTGTTGTTCTGGCACGACGACCGGCTGCAACGCATTTCTGAACGCCTGGGGTGTGCTGCGTTCAACTGGACTCTGTGCCAGTTTCAGATGACTGCCGCGAATGTGTACGGGCAGATTGACCGGAGTTGTGGCCGCGACGGCCATGACATGCGTCGTCCTTGGTGACGTAGCTTCCAGTTGCTCAAGCTGTGACCTGAGTTCTGCGATTCTACGTGCTTGTTTCTCATTCGGTTTTGTGTCTTCACTGATACCGTTGAAGGAGAATCCGGCACCGATGGCACCGTCTTTGATCAGGCTCCTGTGCAACGTCATGCCAATCAATCGGCCGATGGGAGAGTTATTTGCCTTCCGTGTTTTGGTTCCAAAGTTCCAGTGAAGAACCGACTTTAACGGAGGCTTCGCCCTGGTGTGCCTGGGGGATGACCGAGCCGCGTCTCGCATGGCCAGATGCCGAATCTGTGTATGGGTGAGCGCCGAGTCATAGACTTGCACTTCGTCCACGTCGCCGATGAATTGCCACTGATGTGATGCTTCGCGGCGACCGACGCTGATCGTCGTGAATGCTGACATCGCTACTTCTGTTGCCGTGGCTGCGACGTTGCCGTTTACGAACAACTGCAGTATCTCGGTGTCCGCGTTAAACGTCAGAGCCAGGTGATGCCATTCGCCGACGGAGATCGGTTCCGACGCCTGAATGATTGTGTGAGGTCCGGAGCCGTGATTCCAGACAATGCGTGGTGTGTGTCCCCGGTCAAATCCCAGACTGTGTCCCTGATTCGCACCATCGTACGTTGCCGAAATGACAGCACCCAGGACCTGCGGCCTTTGGATTCGTGTCCATACGGCCCATGTTGTCGATGACAGTGACGGCAGGTTGGTTGCGACAATAGCCTGTGCGGCTGCATTCGTTGATGCGGCGGTGGCGGAAGTCGACTCGCCCAGATCGGCAAGCTGCTGGTGCAGGTGTTCCTTTTTTTGGATCGATTCCGCGATGGCTGTCTGAGTCGCGGCAGGCGTGACATCGATCTCAAGCCATTCGGACACTCCGTTGTCAGGACGGAGCACGTCGATCACCTGCGTGCTTCGAAAAATTCCAGCCATCGCGTAGTAGTCTTCGGCCGTAATCGGATCGAATTTGTGGTCGTGGCAGCGGGCGCAACCGAAGGTCATTCCCAGAAATGTCAGACCAGTGACATCCAGCTGTTCGTCGACGATATCAATGAGCAGTTTGTCCGTGTCGACTTCCGCCAGCATTTTCGGGCCGAGCACCAGAAAGCCCGTTGCCGTCAGCAGTTGTCGTCGTCGTTTCCGCGCTTCATCCTCTGTGATCAGATCTCCGGCCAATTGTTCGCGGATGAACACGTCGTACGGTTTGTCGTCATTGAACGAACGGATGACATAGTCACGATACCGCCATGCATTCGCATGTGCGTAGTTGATGTCGCCTCCGTTGGAATCGCTGTATCGAGCCAGGTCCAGCCAGTGTCGTCCCCAGCGTTCGCCGTAATGCGGAGACTCTAACAAACGTTCGATGACGTGTTCCCATGCGTTCGAATCGGTGTTCCCGACGAACGCATCGATCTCATCCAGAGTCGGCGGCAGGCCAGTTAAGTCGAACGTCGCTCGCCGCAACAGGGCATACCGGACCGCAGCACTGTTCGGACTTATGTCGCGCTGACGCAGTCTTGCCAGAATGAAGCGATCAATGTCGTTGCGAATCCAGCCATCAGCACCGACATCCGGAACGACAACGGGCTTTACCGGTTGCAGTGACCAGAGTTTTCTTGCCAGGACATCGGAAGTGTTGCCGGTTTCATTTGGGGCGTGCTCCTCGATTCGAGGATCAGAGGCTCCGTCCGCAATCCACTTGTTCAGGGTTTCGATGTCGCGTTGAGGAAGTCTGCCGTCAGGTGGCATCTGTAAGTCGGTGTTTGAATAGGCGACGGCAGTCAGCAGCAGACTTTTGTTCGGCCGGCCAGGAACAACTGCTGGCCCCGAATCTCCGCCAACCTTCCAGCCGGAGCGACTGTCCAGGACCAAACCGCCTTCGGCCGCTTCCGCTTCATGGCTGTGGCACTCATAGCAGTGTTTTTTCAGTAGCGGGAGCACCGACTCCTCAAAGTGTACGGAAGGGGCAGTCGCCTGTTTGGCGGTCTCAGCTGCAGCGCATACTTTCGGTCCGGTACTCATTAACAGAACCAGCAGCAACACCAGCCATGCCCGATGTTGAGACCAATCCGGTGAATTGTTCAGCTGCCAGCCCATCGGAACCGTCCTTCAGTTCCGTATAGCTTATCGAATAGCGCGTGCGATGTTAGACTGTTGTGCCGTGAAAAGCTGAGGCCGTTGAGTCAACTGATATGACCAGTGAAAAGCTGTGCCGCCGATTCCAGTTTCATTGCATGCCGCGTTTTGTGGTTCTTCCGATAACTCGCTTTTGAGTGATTTCATGATGTCTCGAATTTTTTCTGTCATTGTCGTCATGTTCCTGTCTGCTGCCAGCCTTCAGGCGGCGGATCAGCCCAACGTACTGATCATCATGGCAGATGACTGTACGTTTAATGATCTGCCTCTGTACGGAGGACAGAATGCGAAGACGCCCAATATTGATGCGCTGGCTGCTCAGGGGCTGACATTCAACCGGGCGTATCTGAGCTCTGCAATGTGTCAGCCGTGCCGGGCGGAGCTGTTTACCGGTCAGTATCCGATGCAGAATGGTTGCGCCTGGAATCATTCGGCAAGCCGCGATTCCGTCAAAAGTATGCCACATCGTTTACGTCAACACGGTTACCGAGTTGGCATTGCGGGCAAAGTGCACGTGAAGCCGGAAAAAGTCTTCCCCTTCGAAAAGGTGAAGGGATTTGATCCCAACTGTGTTCGCAATCCGACTCAGCCATACGATGTCGCACAGGTGGAAGAATTTATTTCTCGCGACGCAACCCCGTTTTGTCTGGTGGTCGCTCTGGTCGAACCGCATGTTCCGTGGGTCATGGGAGATGCTTCCGCGTATCCACCGAAGAGAATTAATCTGCCGCCAAATATCGCAGACACCCAGCGCACCCGACAGGACTTTGGTCGTTATCTTGCTGAGATTACCTACATGGATGGTCAGGTTGGACAGCTTCTGCACTCGCTCGACAGGACCGGTAAGGCAGATGACACGCTTGTGCTGTTTACGTCCGAGCAGGGTTCGCAGTTTCCCGGCTGCAAGTGGACGAATTGGGACACAGGGCTGCACACCGCCCTGATCGCACGCTGGCCAGGAAAAGTGACTCCCGGAAAACGCACCGACGCACTGGTGCAGTACTGCGATGTGCTGCCGACGCTGGTGGACCTGGGTGGCGGCAACCCGGCGTCTGAGCCGTTTGACGGGGCAAGTTTTCGGGCGGTGCTGGAAGGCCGCAGCGATCAGCATCGAGACTACGTCTACGGTATGCACAACAATCTGCCGGAAGGCCCGGCGTATCCGATTCGAACAATCACGGACGGCGAATATCGATACATCAGAAACCTGACGCCGGGCGAGCTGTATATTGAAAAGCACCTGATGGGAACGCGCGGCACCGGCGCTTTGAATAATCCATACTGGGGCACATGGACCTGGGATACTCAGCAGAACCCTGCCACATACCAATTGGTGAAACGCTACATGCTGCGCCCGGCCGAGCAGCTGTATCATACGGCGAAAGATCGTTACGAAATGCAAAATCTGGCGGGCGATGCCGGACAGGTCGAACGCAAACAGCGTCTTGCTGAGGCACTCGGAATGTGGATGGTCTCGCAGGGTGACCCAGGTATTGATCAGGATACGCAACCATCGCTCGAATCGGCTCGTCGCGGTCAGCACCGGTACTATCCTGGCAAGTAGACCGTGTTCGCAGCCGTCCGTGCTGTGCGATGTGAATGCCAGCGGACAGCACGTGGTCACTGAGTGACAGGTGGCTGGTCGCTCTCGTTCAGCGTTCTTAAAACGAGTGCCAGATGAGCCGGCAGCCAGTCCTGCGTCGTTGCAACACCGTGACCCAGTAATGCCTCTTCAATCGGCGACCCCAATGGCGTTTTCCGCCCGCTGGGCTCGTATTCGACCAGTAGATTCCGGCCATCGCTGTGGCAACGAGTTCCCGTCTTCCAGCGAGCACACGTGTCACGAAGTTTAGGTGGCACGATAAACCGAGTATCGAGTCCGTGTTCCGGTGTGGTCAATCCTGCCTCCAGAATGGTGCCGACAGCTCGATTCTCCTGCACGGACGTCGGTGGAGGAACATCGGTACCGGCAATACCAAATGCCTGTACCCAGTCGCCGTACTTTGCCGTCAGCGTATCCGTCAGACTATGAGCGGGGAACATTGGCTGCGCGCGATGGTCGTTACCACCATCGTCTCTTTTGTGATGCAGAACATGCACCAGCCTTTGGTAACCGTTGGTATCCCATCCATATCGAACGGGAGTGCCGAAGGCGACAATGATGGCGGACTTTGCCCATGGGTGTGGCGACGCTCCCGAGTCAAGAATGTGTCTGGCGCGGGCCCAGTGCTCTTCGTCCTGACGACCGGCCGCTGCAAAGAATGCGGCGACAGCAGTCCGGTCGTTGGCGAGCAGGTTGCTGAGGATTGCAAACGCATTACCGGCGTGTGAATGTCCCCAGAACAGAACCGTTTCATTCTCCGTCGGCTGCAGGTCGTCCAGAAAACAAAGCAGTCTGACGGCAAGGTCCGCTCGCGCCAGATGATGATTCTGTCCCGTCCATGTTGGCTGCAGCAGGCGTACGATCGGGTCGTCGCCGACTAACTGCTGAAAGGCGTCGCAGTAATCCTGTGTGTAATTGCCCACATCGTGAGCCAGGTCATCGACCACCGGTTTCATTTTTTCCGTCAGTACGTCGGCCAGCGTCAGTAATGGCGCCTTCAGCGGGCCGGCCGTTCCGGCGAATGATCGCAGTACGGCAGAAACGCCGAATGGGTCGTTGCCCATAAACGTCCCGTGAACCAGAACGACCTCACGCACGCCCATTCGGGTATGCAATTGAGAAAAATCCACGCGGTTGGCGTCTGCCACAAGAAGCTTGTGAAACGTCGGGGGGGGCGACAGGACGGTCGGGTACGACTGATGGCGAAACTGGTTTCTTACGGGCATCTGGCTGTCCGTCCGGAAACAGTAAAGGGGCGGGAATTTTGTTCGACCGAAAACGAATTCCCATCATACAATGTTCGCCCGAAAAAGACTCCCGATCCTCTCATCTGTTCTTCGTCGGTGGCTTCGCGGACAGGACGGCTATGCCGGAGACTGCTGGAAGTGCAAGGAACAGCCACAAAGCAGGTTCGTAGCTGCCAAGTAGATCATGAGCCAAAGCCGGAGGCACCGGTCCCAGCGCGGCGGCCAGCACCATGATGGACATCGACGTTCCCTGAATGGCTCCCTGATGTCTGCGGCCGAAGAAATTTATCCAGACGATGCAGCCGGCACTGCGAATAATTCCCCCATGAAGTCCAAGCAATGCCGAATAGGCGGTAATCCAGCCTGCGGCCGGCAGAAAAATCAGCAGTAGTATCGCGCAGATCTCCAGTGCCATAGAACAGACCAGCACATATCTGGCCTGAACCCGATCAATCAGGTATCCGGCAAGCAGCGCCGACACTGTCGCCGCTCCTGCCTGTACGCCCAGACTGCCAAGCGCCAATGACCGGGAAACGCCGTGTTCAGCGACAATGGAGACCTGATGAAACATCAGGCCCGTTCCCACCAGCGACACCGTTGCTACCACGCTGGCGATTTTCCAGAAGGCCGAACAGCGGAGCGCTTCTCCAACGGTGAATGATTCGTCGTCGGTGTCGTTGATGGGGGCCTGATTCGCCGTGGTTGTTCGGATTTTCGAACCCGCATCAAAGAGCTCTGGTTCATCGTCACAGCTCGCCGAAGGCGAGCTACCGTCGTGGTCGTCGTCCGGAAACAGGCCGTCGGGCAGCAGCCCCAGTGGTTCCGGGCGGTCACGCAGGAACAGAGCTGCAGGCAAAACAAGTGTCACGATGACCGTTGCACCAAGGATCATCCATGTGTCGCGCCAGCCGCACGATTCGATCAGAAAATTGTTCAGCTGCGGAATGATCAATACGGAGGCCGTGCCGCCGACAGCGCAGGTTCCGGCCGCTCGGCCCCGATACGTGTGAAACCATTCGCCGACGATCCAGTTGGCGATCAGGGTCAAAGATCCCTGGCCCAGACAGCGGATCATGGTGAACCCAACGTACAGGCCTACGGCACCAGTCAGGTTTGACATCCAGTTGCATGCCAGACCCAGCGACGTTGCCACGATGGGCAGGACGAGCCGAGCACCAAAGCGGTCCACCAACCGGCCGATAAATGGCAGCATGCATCCGCCAATCAATGTTGCGGTCATGTACGCGATTGAATAATTCGTCCGGTCGATTCCCAGATCGCCCAGCATCGGGTCGACAAATGCGGCGACGGAAAACGACTGCCCGGGGGCCGACATGAATGTCGCGGCGGCAGCGATTGTCAGCATTAACCAGGCAGGGTGAATCCCGGTGCGCCGCTTCGTCTTTCTCGAACGTTCTGTGCGATGTTGCTGAGGAGGAGGTAAGGTCGAAACGGACAACGATGAGCCTGACGGTTGGATGGATGGATGGAGTCGACGATTCATTGGGTGACAGGATATTCCTGCACACTCGGATCGCGCGTGGCGTCGATTTTTTGGAACAATGTCACCTTCCCGAAGTGACACACCCACGTCAATTGCGGTTCGAGGCGGTCAGGCGAATGTCCCGGAAGCGGGACGAAACAACGTCATTGTCCGGATCCGCAGCAGCTGGATTGACCGTCAGTCTGCACACGTTGCTTCAGTTTGCAATTGCGGATTTGAAGAGCGATTCGTGAAATGAATTCGCCGCTTGAACACGATTTCGCTGACAGATCACCGCACAATCGCAGACAGCAGCAATAGAGCCAGCAACACACCGTCTGCCAGCAGAAAACGGTCGGATCGGGCGGAATGACGCAGGTACTCCAGAAGTCTGCCTGTGCCGCAGGCATAGCGGCAATAAGCCATTGGCACCGCGGTAGAAAGTGCCAGGGATGCCACGGCCAGTGCGATGCTGCCGGCGCCGGCGACGTACCAGATGTAGGCATTGAAGGGCTCCCATGCGGCCAGATTCCAGTTATGGTCCGGCATTGTTACAACGACAGCGGTCGCCAGCGTCATCCCGGGCAGCCACTTCATTCGTCGCAGCCACCGGACGCCGTTCGTCCACCGGACTCCACGTCTCAACAGTTGCTGAGCGGCTCCGTGAGGGCAAATGTGACTGCAGTACAGATTACGTTTGGTCGTCACTGGAAGAATGAAACTGATGATGATCACGGCGGCCAGTCCCGGAGCCAGTCGCCATGCGAAACCCTTTGCTGCCCAGCCCGTAACGACGGCCAGAGAGATCAGATTTCCCGTGACCAGACCGAAATATCCGGTAAGGAATACGTTCCAGCAGATCTGAATCCGTCGAGATCCTCGCAGGCGAGTCGTTCCGATTACAACGGCTCCGATCAGAACGAATGCTGTGCCGGTGTCGTGCCGGCTCCAGTGAATTCTGCGACGCTGAACTTCGATCGCTGCGGCAAACTGTCGCTGTTCGTACTGACGAGCCGCGGCGACGATGGTCTCGGCAACCGCCATGCTTGTCATTGTGGCGCCGGAAACACCTTCTACCTGCTCCCCTTCAAGGTCAAGTGCTGCCAGTTCCCCAAGTTGTTTCCTCTGGAATGTGTTCCAGAACCACGGCTCATCGTTCAGGTAGTCGACGTACGGTTTGTTGTCATACGTCCGCCGCAGAGCCAGCTTCTGAGTGCGACCGTCAGCGTCGAGGGCCATGATTACTTCGCTCGGCCCTTGATATCCGGTAAGCGAATCGACCAAGGGCCCCGTGCGAATAAGGCGTCCGATTTCGATGCCATTGCTGTCGACGACTTTTGCTTCTGTGCCGTCGATCGGAAGGACGGTTATGTCGGTCGACGTGTCGAACACTGTTTTCAGGTCTTCTGTATTCAGGGCGTCTGGAAATCGCAACGACGGTTTTTCGCTGCCGAGACGCACTGCAATCGCTTCCGCAATTGCGAGGCCTGTGAGGGTAGCACCGCTGGTCGCGTCGACGTCGGTGAAGCTGCCAGGATCGCCAAGCGTCCAGCCGTTGAATTGCGGAAAGAAGAACCCGTCCCGCAGAATGGCGTCCACGTGTTCCGGAGTATCATCGCTGCTGAGGAGCTTTGCGTTTACGACCTGGAGCTGTTCATTCAGAATCAACAGGACGTTGCTGGAGCCTCGATAACCGATGACGTGGGCCGCATTCGGCAGTGTTAACGCGGCGAATCCTGTGGAGTCTTCGCTGGCGTCACGCAACTGCCACAGACCGCCATCCATGGGCATGACATCTGCCACAACATCAGAAATCAGGTTCGTGTCAACGACGATGGTCGAGTCCGCTGATTTCTCACCAGTATGGCGTGCCTCACCAGTATGGCGTGCCTCACCAGTACGCAACAGCATGGCAAGGAATGCAACGGCCACGCATCTGAACCATGTGGCCACGGTCGCTCGCCAGCGGCTCTTAGGTTGAACTGGAGCGTCGATGATGGGCAAGTCTGGCATCGATGAACGGGCGATCCGGTGGTCAATCTTTTGTGAGGTACCTACCGTTGCCGGATGTGGCATCGACGCCTGCTAAAGCGCCCTCTGGTTTGTGTTCTGTCGGTACCGTCGTGATGTGCCGAGTACCACTGGCTCCGCCCGTGTGGCTGTGAGTTTCTTAAGGCACTGGCCAAGCCAGTGGTACCCGTGGTACCCGTGGGACGCGCCACAAACCCATGTCGGGATGACACCGGGCTAAGCCGGTGCCAGCCCTTTCTTGAAGGCGTTTGGTGGCAGATCCATGCCTGTCAGCATTTTGAATTGCAGTTGCAACTGTCTGGCGAATATTCCCGACGGACTGATGTAGGCAGCTCCCCGAACATGTGCTTCTTCGGCGAATGGAGATTCCCCGGGGTAGGCAGTCAGGTCGATGACCACCATTCTTTCCCGGATCAGCGACGGATTCAGTTCGCCGCGCCCGGTACCGCATTTGATGTCTGATCCCGCAAGGACGACGACATCTGTCGCTGTCTGGTGAATGGCTGCCCAGGGGATATGCCTTACGGATGCTTTCTTGGCCGCGGACATGGCGGAATTATTCGATGGCGCCGCAATGCTGACAGCCGCATTTCTACCCGACAGATAGTGCGCTGCAGCCAGCGCAATTGGCCCACAACCAAAGACGGTCGTTGCTCGACCTTCCGTCCATTTGTCATCCTTCAACGCCGACGTCATCTTATCGACGCCTTCCATCAGTGTCGTTCGGCCGACCCAGCCCTTCTTGCCCTCAAGGACGACGTCCATGTACCCGGATTGCTGTGACAACTCGTCGCTGGGCGTGCACATCGCAGTGAGATCACCGGAATAGAGTGGATCCACCAGCAGGGCGTTAATCTTCATCACTCCCAGCCGCTTCTGCAGTTTTTCCATGTTGCCCGGCAATAAAGGCAGGCAGCGAATGGGCTTGTCGAGCTCCTGGAACGCTGCATTCAGAACTCGTACAGTGGTGTTTTCCGCCGCACCCATTCCAACGACGCCGACGAACCGCGTTTTCTTGTCAATGTCTCGAATGCAGTACTCTTCTTCCAATTGCCACACGGTCGGCTGACCCTCATAGGCTTCCATGCCGCGTTCCAGAGCCGCGTAGATCCAGGGTGAGCCATACTTTCGACCAAGCAGCGAAAACGTTAGCCCCGATTCGCCAATTCCCTGTCCAATTACAGGCAGTTCCCGGGCCTGAGTCACGGCCGCTAGTAGTGGCCACGCAGCATCCAGGTCATCCGTCGGCCACGTGAATTTCACCACGTCGGCCTTGGCCTTGTAGCACTTTTCGAAAATGTCGTCGACTTTTGTAAGAGGACGATTCAGGCTTGTGTGACTGATCACTCGTTTGGTCTTGCCAAACCGTGGGATTTTTTCAGCAATATCCAGCTCCAGCTCCACGTACTCCGGCTCGGCCACAATCGTATTGCGCAGCAATTGCATGCGTTCGTCTTCCGTGCCGGTCCAGTTGCCGCCGTCCTTGCGACGTCGGCAGGACACCACGACCGGCTTGTCACACAGCTTCAGCAGGGAGGCGATGTCGGGCGTCTTCAGGAAACTGTCCAGACACAGCTCGATCAAATCGCACTTGCGCGAGGCGTTCAGCAGATCGGCCGGCGCGAGAGTTCGTGAGGAGGGTGTGAGAGAAATACAGATCATTGATAAAAGTCTTTCGAATTAACGGCAGTCCGTTGTGCTGTCAGCACTGCAGTAACAAGAAGAAACACACGCTTTGTTTCGAATGTTAATTCGAACCTGCGTTTTGAACCGTGCCTTTAATCTCTCTGGGTGAACGATGAAGGATCGCTTGCCATCCGACCGCAGACAGGACAATGATGACCCCGGTCAGTGGCGCCCGCATCCTCGCGTTCGTCCAGTAAAACGTGTGCAGCAGCAGGAAAGATAATATCGCCAACCACAGCAGCTGTATATGACCAGAGCCACGGATGTCCATACAGAAAAGACTTCTGCCCAGTCCCAGCCACAATACGCCGTACCAAACTGCCACGACCGTTGCTGTAATCCCGGACGACTGTGGGTCGGTGACAGACTGTCTCAGAGCCCAGAATCGTTTCCATCGCAATAAACACGACTGCAGAAAGGCAGCGGGCTGCTGGCCGATATTCCGTACAGCCCGATTATAGTTCCATGTGTCGACGGCCACGTCATCTGCGGGCTCGATAGCGTCTGCGAGGATGTCAGCTTTGACTTCCTGCTGCCAGTGAGTGAGACTCTCGCCCTGCCATGCCGGTTGTCCTGGAGCGGTCACGACTTCATGGTAAAAGACCGGATTGTTTCCCAGCAGCAACGTGTAGCCGCCGTGTGTCGTCGCGGGAATAAAATGGCCAAACTGAATGGCGTTGCGAACAACCCATGGCACCAACACGATGCCGGCAATGGCCGCCGGAAGAACAGCGACACACGCCCGACGAATAGCAGGGACTGAATGGGTGTCGTACGCCGCGGATGCGCTGTTTCGCACCTGTTTGATGGCAGCCAGCAACAGGGCCAGCGTTACTGCAACACACGTAATAAGTCCCACGGGACGGCAGAGTCCCGCCAGACCGAAACAACAGCCCGCTACGATCGCCGTTTGTATGCGCGGAGGTGCGGTGGAAGTGGACAGTTTGAGAATCTGCAGCATGGCAACCGTCAGCAGTGCGGCACTGATGCTTTCCGTCATCGGTAACGCAGCGTATCTGAGCAGCAGAGGGTCCAGCGCCGCAGCTGCTGCGGCTACGACCGTCCATCTTCGCTCGAGACCAGCGATCTGCGCCATCCACCAGGTGGCCATGATTATGACTGCGCCGGACAGTAGATTGATCAGTCCCGCAGCCCAGGTCAGCTTCAGGCCGGTCATATTCAATCCCGCCAGCAACAGTGGGTACAACGGCGGACGAAAGGCCGTCGGTTGATCACTTCCCGGTACGCAGATCCCGTTGCCGTCGACGATCGTCTGAGCGATACCCACATACACATCCGGGTCCGTATTCAGATCGTCGATGAAAAGCAAAAGCACCAGCAGCCGCAGCGTGATGCCGACGAACACCAGCGCAAGCAGCCACCCGGATTCCTGTTGACCAGGACCCTCAGCCTCATGTTCCGTGACGGTGTCAGACGGATCCATCGTTGTCATGGACCAGCTCGTCGTCAAAGTAGTTCGTACCCATGCCGGCATCGATCACGATGCCCTGAGAATTAATGCCTGAAGACCTGGGACTCAGCATGAAGGCAACAGCTGAAGCCACCTCGTCCGTCTGGACGGCTTTCTTCCGCAGTGTGGCTTTTTCTGCAAACAGATAACTGTCCACGTAGCCGGGAATTCCGGCGGAGGCAGATGTTTTCAGCAGCCCAGGGCAGACGGCGTTGAAGCGAACGTTCGAAAATTTCGAGAACGACTTCGCCAGAAAACAGATTGAAGAATCCATCGCCGCTTTTACTGGTGCCATGTATCCGTAATTTTCAGCGGCCATTCTGGTCGTGGAGATTGAGATCGAAACCACGCTGCCCGATTCCGGATCCAGCAGATCTTTGAATGCATTTGACAGCGCGACCAGCGAGTAACACGAAATATCCAGCGCCTGCAGGAAAGCCGCTCGGGGCGTTTCATGAAACGGCAGCCAGCCTGCAGAATAGTCTGCGTACGCCACGGAATGAACGATACCATGAAGGCAACTTACCTGCCCGGACACCTGTTGCTGTAGGTCGTCGATTTGACCCTGATGCTCGACGTCGCAGATGAAAATCGGCGCATCCGGTGCCAGCTTTCCGACCGTCGCGGCGCGTTCCTCTGAGCGGACGGAGAACAGCACGTTTGCTCCTGCTTCCCGCAGCAGTTTTGCTGTGAGCCACGCCACACTCTTGCGATTGGCAACTCCCACAACCAGAATGTTTTTTCCGGCCAGTTGCAGGAAATCCATAGTTTTAACTTCAGACGATAGAATGAAAAAACACTACCAATTACGCCATTGTAGTACATCGTCCAGGTTCCGAAACCGTATGGAACTCAGTCATGTATCATGATTGCAGTTGAGAATTGATAACGCGGCGATGGCCTGGACTACCGGCCGGACTTCGCACCAAAGACTTTGATTTCATCAAAGTTTCCGGTGTCGTCGAAGGAACCCACGCCGACTCGGCCTGCGCCGAAGGTTGTGTCGGTGGCCGTCATGACGGGTACCTGCATGTCGTCGTAGAACACTTCAATCGATCCGGACTCAGCATCGCGCACAATCCTGGCGTGATGCCAGTCGTCATTCCACGGAATACCCGCGGTGGTCTTTGTGGAAATCTTCGTTCTGGGTTCGTCATTCACGATGAAGATCTGATTGGCATGATCATCAGTTCGCTTGCCAAGGTGAACGTAGTACAGATGAGCATTGTCCTGGTATCCGAAGAACAGGCAGAGATCGCGATGGTTGTAATCCGGAATCGTGGATTGCAGTTTTACATCCAGAACGAAACTGTCGACGTTTAAATCCTTGATCAGGGTGCGGTTGTAGGGAGACCGAACGGGTGGCTCGTACTTGCTGCGTTTTTTTGTCAGCGAAATGAAATGGTTACCGTCCTGTTCGGACAACTGCCACGCCGTCGCATCCGTCGGTTCAAAACGGTCGATCTTCTGATCCTCGAAGTTCGTGTGGAACAGCAGTGTACGGCCGGACAGGGCCTCGTCGTCAGCAGTGACCGGTGGTGGTAGCAGCTTTGTGACGGCGGCCGTCCACAGCGTGTAGCCCTTGTTGCTCAGGTGCAGCCCGTCTTTGGCAAACAGATCCGGCATCGGTTTGCCGTCTGTTCCCAGCATCGGAGTCCAGATGTCGACGTACTCCAGTTGATCATCTGCGATGCAGTCTTTGGCGATCAACGCATTGGCTTTGGCCATCTCGACCGACAGAGACCATCGTTTGATGCTGGGCTTGATGGCAATGAACGCCAGTTTGGTTCCCGCAGCCAGGTCGGTCTTGACTCGTTTGGCGAAACTCTGAAAGTCAGCATGGACGATTTCAGCCGTCTTGCCCTTGGCGATGTCGTTGTCACCGGCATACATCAGAATCATTGACGGCCTCAGCGGCTTGACGATGCGGTCGAAGAACTGCAGCGAGTCAGAGACTTCGGAACCACCGAAACCGTGATTAATCGCAGCGTGTTCGGGAAACCACTCTGCTAAATCCCAGGCGCGAATGCTGGAACTGCCAATGAACAGCACGGATCCTGGTTTCGAGTCGCCGTCCTTTATCACCTGTTCGAACCACTGGATGCTCTTTTCCCAGCGGTTGACCGTCGGAGGGGCCGCCCATGTCGTGGAAATAAGCAGTGGCAGAATAAAAAGGATTCGGTACATCGGTGTGCTCGTTTCTCAGAATGTGTGTTCGGCTCGACTCAGAATACACCTACTTTGAGCAATCCGGCCGGCAACGTCAAGAAACCACTTCTGTTGCCATGTTACGCGATCCAGCGTCCCTGTTGCATTGAACAAACGGACATTTGAGACGACCATTACGTTGTTCCCCGATATCGTTCTATTCTGCACAGGCTCTTCAGGAATGAAATTCGCTTCGTTTCCAGATATTTTTCTCCCGCGTTGGGCCGTCTGTCTCTGCGCGGACGCACGATTTGCCAGTGTCGTTGTGGTTTCGGATTTGCCTTTGTTCCGGGTGTTGCCGGGGGATTGGCCCTGGCGACAGGTCGTTGCGCGTCTCAGGTTCATGAAAGTCCCTTCCAATACACGTCGGACTGTTGACGCATGAACGGTGATGTAAAGGTCACGCAATTGACAGCTTCCGGCCGGGGAGCTGTGGCCGTGATCCGAGTGGACATGGCGGGGGCGGAGACGTCTGGTCGCTTCGATTCCTGCTTTCAGGCCGCCAACGGAATGCTGCCGTCGCATGCGGCTGTCGGTCGAATTCTGTATGGAATGTGGGACGGTGAAGATGTGGTCGTCGTGCGGGTCGGTGAGCACGAATGGGAGATCCATTGTCACGGTGGCGATGCTGCCGTGGCACGTATTTCACAACAGCTGACGGTTGTTGATCAGCCTTTGGACTCGCTACTGTTGGAACGAGTCGACGATACCTCCGAAGGACGACTGGAAACAGCTGTTCTGGAACAGTTGTTGAAATGTCGTACTCGCAGAACTGCCTCATTCCTGCTGTCTCAGTACACAGGTGGTCTGCGTCGATTTCTGACGACACTGTCGGACCAGGAGGATGCGGCGACGAATGCTGCTGTATTGGCTGATTTCCTGCGATGGCGGACATTTGCCTCGCATCTGACGACGCCCTGGCGTGCGGCCGTGATCGGGCAGCCGAACGCAGGTAAGTCAAGTTTGCTGAACGCGATCATCGGATACGAACGATCCATTGTCTTTGATCAGCCGGGCACGACGCGAGATCTGGTTGAAGCAGAGCTGACGTTGGACGGGTGGCCGTTCCTGCTGATTGATACCGCCGGTATTCGTGACAGGGCCAGCAATGATATTGAAGCGATCGGCGTTGAGTCAGCTCGCGGGTCTGTCGCCAGTTGTGACGCCTGCCTATTGGTCGTTGATTCACAAAAGGGGTGGACGAATGCCGACGCAGAGTTATTGGCTGCCATCCCCGCCGATTGTCAGTCTGTGATTCTCTGGAACAAGACGGATTTGTCACACGGGGGGCCTGCTCCGCTACCGCAAATGTCAGACGCCACGAAAATTATCGAAACTTCGGCGATCGATGGAATCGGAATTGAGGACGTTATCACGTGGTTGCCGACAGTGATGGTGCCCTCGTCGCCGGACGATGCCCAGGGGTTGCCCGTCGTGGAGGCGCTGGCCACCGAGCTGGCTGATTATGCTGACGACCCGTCGAGTGTGTCTCTGCACGACGTACTCGCCAGGTGGTTGTGATAAGCTGACGGGACGCGTCTGTCCGGCTGTCAAACAGGTTGAAACACCGGGAGCTGAGAATGGCATCAAGAGTGAAATCAAACGTTCGGGGTGGTTATGTGTTTCTTCAGGGGATTGATCCCTATTCGTCCGGAGTGATTGCGAGGGCGGGGCGCGAAATTATTCACGTGACTCTCGACCGTCCAATGCCCTGGCGGCAGGGGCTGATTGACGTCAGAGAATATCTCGAGCAACGCGGGTTGGAACGTTTTTGTCTGTGCGGTGTGGAACTGAGATGTCCGGAGCCGCATCCGATGAGCGGATTCATCGACTTCAACACAGAGTATCGAACACTGCTGCAGCAATGGGACATGCTTGTCGACGGTGAGAACCCGGTCGCTCGCACAAACGTCGCGCCGGTCGTGAGTCCGCCAAACGAGACTTTGCTGTACGGTTTTTCCTACACGGAGCCGAGTGAATTTGAGCAGCCGACGTTTGTTGTCGCTGGCGGTGGTGAACTGCCGCATCGCGAATTGAGTGACCAGCACATCGTCCGATTTGGCGAAGCCAGCGAGGCCGCCATGCTGGACAAAGCCCGATGTGTGGTTGATATCATGCGGATGCGTCTGGAGCGACTGGAGGCGAATGAGCAACTCCTGTCCAGCATTCGCGTGTACTGTGCGCACCCCGTGCACCATTTTGTGGAAGACGTGATCGTCTCTGGAATCCCTGCCTCGGCGAGCATTGGAATTCACTGGTTCTATGCTCGGCCGCCGATCCGAAACATCGAATTCGAAATGGACTTGCGAGGCGTTCGTCGCGAGATCATTGTTTCGGAATTGAGATAGCTCGCGTGACCCATCTCTTCACAATGTCGCACAGCCTCTGAATATCAGTTGGGATTCCGCCATGCACCAGTTGAGCTTACACCGGAACGCCACAGATAAGTTGAATCGGCGTGAGGCTTTGCGGTTGGGCGGTGTTGCGTTGGCCGGGGCAACAGCCGCGGCTACTCCTTCAACCACAGCAGCGGCGCCGCATGCGAATGATTCGACCGAGCTCGATGATGCCATTGGCATCGTCACTGCGTCCGCCGCAGCTCATCTGACTACATCAATCAGAAAGGGCAGTTTCACATTGTTGCAACTGCCGCAGATCATGCGCGAGGAACTGGATCTTCGAGTGATTGACCTGAATACGTCGTCGTTTCCCGATTTCGCATCTGTTGACGAGAAATACTGCGAACGACTGCGGAGGGTTGCTGACCGATTCGGCTGCGTGCTGACGAATTTAAAGATGAATCAACGCGGCATTGACATGAACAGTCCTCAACAGGACGTCCGTCAGAAAGCGCTGACAGAGTACAAGCGCTCAATCGACATCGCCTCACGTCTGGGCTGCCGCTGGGCTCGACCGCTGCCACAAATGCAGAGGCCTGATATGGCTATCCACGTCGCCAGTTATCGAGAATTGTGCGATTACGCGGCCGAGCGGGACGTCACCATGCTGGTCGAAAACTTCGGATGGATGCAGGGTGATCCCGATTCTGTGCCAACGCTGGTGAAGGCGATCGGTCACAATGTTTCGGCAGGCGTCGATACCGGAAACTGGTCAGGCAATGACGTCCGCTATGCGGCACTTGCGCGAGCGTTTCCGCTGGCCGCCACCTGCGACTTCAAAGCCCGGAAAATCGGTCCCGGTGGCGAACACGAAGAGTACGATCTGAAACGTTGTTTCGACATCGCCTGGAACGCCGGCTTCCGCGGTCCCTGGGCATTTGAGCACGGCCATGGTGATCTGAAAACGTTGTTTTCAGAACTCCAGATGCTGCGGGATATGCTGCGCAAGTGGACGTTGAACGCACGCGCTCGCTGATGGGGATGTGCCTGCAGCGCCGGCGATTTCACACGGGCGTGGATTCGTGTGAACGGTATCCGACCTTTTTTTCTTCCGCCAGTGATGTGTCTCACGAACCGTTCGGAAGGTCGTTTTTCGCGACAGGCTCGGCAGTGGTCCAGGCCGGCTCAGTGGGAGCGGCGAAATGGTTTACGCCGGCATCTTTGCGAAACATTGTGGTGAACGGGTGAGGTGCTCCGCTGTGTACCGTATGGCATCCGCTGAGCGGTGTTGCCATAGCTATTGTTGCGATCGTACCAGTGATTCGTTTCCATGTGTGATTTCTCATGACTCCATCCTTTTACGTCATCAGGCCTCCAGAATTGCAGTGATTGCTCTCCATGCGACTGCAGAAAGAATCGCGTTCCTGCGATTCACGATTGTTGGCAGCTCCGAAGTTTTTTCGTCTTCAGGTGCCATATCAATAAGACGCAGAACCAGGTGATTTGTCGACGAAAATCTGACGCGATTGAGGGCCAATTGACGGGGTCTTTCCACGCGATTGACGTCAGCTGGCAGTATTTGCCGACGACGGCTGCCAGTTGTCGCATGTATGGGGCGCATCCATCCGTTGTTGCTGGGAAATCACATTAAGCAGCGGTAGCTGTGCCTGTAATTGCCCTGCCGAAAACACAATGAAGAAACGATGGACAGGCAGAAAAACTCCTGGCATCGGCAACCAGAATTCGTTTGGACGGTCCGACGCGTCGCCCGTTCTCTGTCTGTTTGAGCGTACGTCGCATTGAGGCACATTCCCGACCATCGGAAAGGGGCCCGCGTTTCCCCGCATCTGCCCCTCATTCACGAGAGCCCCGTCCGTCTGCCACAGGTCAGTCATCAATCCTTGAGAAATACCAGCGGGATGTCACAATCCCGCTCCATAATTCGATTTCGATTCAGACGTGATCTGAAAGGTATAACACATGGGACGGTTAAGTCTGGCATGGCGTGTCCTGACAAACGGAGAGTTGGCTCAGCAGCTGGCCGACCTTGTTTCCGCGGCGGCACCAGTTATTACTGAACAACCGGTTGCGGCCAAACCAGAGCCGGCGCCCGTTGTTCGTAATGATGCCGTTACGCTGCTGGCCTCGCTGCAGCGAGAGGCGCGGCTGGTGGACTTTCTAATGGAACCGATCGACGAGTATTCCGACGCACAAATCGGAGCAGCGGTGCGTGACATTCATCGAGACAGTCGCACGGTCCTTGATCGTCTGTTCGCGATTTCCCCTGTTGTTGATCAGTCGGAAGGCAGCGCCGTGGAAATCAGCGATGGTGTGGCGGGCGGAAGGCTGCGAATGATTGGCGAAACGGAATCCGGACGGACGTCGGGAACGCTGGCACATCACGGATGGCAAGCCGGCCGCTGTGAATTGCCCACGTGGAACGGCAGTACTCAAGCCGTCGGTGTGATTGCTCCGGCTGAGATTGATGCGGGCTGAAGCCGTGAAATCGTCGGAGGGTCGGGAGTTTTTTTCCGCCCGAGACGAACCGCTGTTAAACACTGTTCCTCCGAAGAAGACTCCCGACCCTTTTAATCGCTTGTACAAAAAATGCCTGCCAAGTACGCCATCGGAATTGACCTCGGCACCACAAACAGTGTGCTGGCATTCGCATCGCTGGATTCCGAAATCCCGCAGGTGGAGCTGCTGCCGATTCCTCAACTTGTGGCTCCGCAAACCGTTGAGCGTCGCGATTCGCTGCCGTCGTTTTTGTACGTGGCTCGCAGGGGCGAAGTCGAATCGCACGAGTTCGATTTGCCTTGGGCGGAAAACTGTGAATTCGCCGTCGGTGAAGTCGCCCGATCGCAGTCGTCCGAGAATCCTGATCGCACGGTCGGCACGGCCAAATCCTGGCTGTGCCACAGTCGAGTGGACCGTCATCAGCCCATTCTACCATGGAAAGCACCGGACAATGTGCCACAGGTTTCGCCAGTGACGGCCTCACAGCGATACCTGGAACATTTGGTAGCATCCTGGACTCAGGCGTTCCCTGACGAGCCGATTGCACAGCAGCAGGTCGTACTGACCGTGCCTGCTTCGTTTGATGCCAGCGCACGTGAACTGACTCGTGAGGCGGCGCTGGCAGCCGGTCTTCCGGATTCATTGGTATTGCTGGAGGAACCTCAGGCGGCGACCTATGCGTGGCTTTCGTCGTCGGGAGACGACTGGCGAAAATCGCTGGCCGCCGGAGACCGGTTGCTGGTGTGTGACGTCGGCGGCGGAACCACCGACCTGACCCTAGTGGCTGCCGGTGAAGAAGACGGTGAACTGCAGTTGCGGCGGCAGGCCGTCGGAAACCACCTGCTTGTCGGTGGCGATAACATGGACCTGGCGCTGGCGTACCACGTGTCAGAATTGTTCCGCGAAAAGGGGACGGATCTGGATCCGTGGCAGTCTGTGTCGCTGTGGCACTCCTGTCGTGCGGCCAAAGAAACTCTGCTGGCAGCAGATGGTCCTGAGACACAGACAATTTCTGTCGCGGGACGGGGCAGTCGACTGATTGGTGGTAGCGTGTCGGTCGAAGTGAATCGCGAAGACGTGGCACGTTTGCTCGTCGATGGTTTTTTCACAAAGTGCGATGTTTCAGAGCAGCCGTCCCGACAAAGAGTGTCCGGATTTCAGGAAATCGGCCTGCCGTACGAAGCGGACACTGCGATCACTCGTCATCTTGCGTCCTTTCTGCAGCGACAGACAGACGAAGAATCTGCTGATTCGTCTGCCCCGACTCATTTGCTGTTCAACGGTGGAGTCTTCAAATCAGACCGGCTGCAGCAGGCATTGCTGGACCGTCTTGCTGACTGGTACGGCGATGCCGCGCCACAGATTCTGGCCGGTGATCACGATCTTGACTACGCCGTCGGTCGTGGAGCCGCATTTTATGCATGGACCAGTCAGCGCGGCGGTATTCGAATTCGCGGGGGGACGCCACGGTCGTATTACGTTGGCATAGAAACCGCAGGTCTGGCAATCCCCGGTGCTCCGCGGCCGATGTCGGCTCTGTGTGTCGTGCCGCACGGTATGGAAGAAGGAACCGAGGCAGACGTGCCGTCTGAAGAGATCGGCCTGGTCGTCGGCGAGTCGGCAAGGTTCCGCATTTTCAGCTCCTCCAGTCGTGCAGACGATGTGCCGGGTGACAAACTGAAGCGCTGGTCGGCAGATGAACTCGTGGAAACTGATTCGATGGAGGCGACCCTGAATGCAGATGTGGACGCGGGCGACGAATATGTTCCAGTTCGCTTTCAATCACGGATCACGGAATTGGGCATCTTCGAACTTTCCTGCGTGCATACGGCCAGCGGTGAAAGCTGGAAGCTGGAATTCAGCGTTCGCGATGATGCGGAGGTGTGAAGACTGTGAATATCGCAGCAGAATCACATCCGAACGAAGAGAACAAACGCAGCCGGTTTGTCGTCGGCATCGACCTGGGCACTACGAATTCTGCCGTTGGCTTTGTCGATACATTTCAGGAGGACTGGCAGATTCAGACGTTTTCAATTGCTCAACTGGTCGCTCCGGGGGAAGTGGAAAGTCGCCCGACGCTGCCTTCGTTCCACTATGAGCCCCCTGAAACGGATGGGGCGGCGTCCGCGTTTCGATTGCCGTGGAGCAGCAGGGATGCGAAATTCGGTGTCGGTGTGTTTGCGCGGGAATTCGGTCGGGCGAACCCCGGCCGGATGATTGAATCGGCCAAGTCGTGGTTGTGCCACGCGGGGGTCGATCGTCGGGCCGCATTGTTGCCGTGGCACGGCGCGGCTGATGCTGAGTCTCTGTCGCCGGTGGACGTCAGTTCTCGCTATCTGCAGCATATTCGCGAAGCGTGGGATCACCTTCATCCTGACGAGCCACTTTCACAGCAGGACGTTGTAATCACGATTCCAGCGTCGTTTGACGAAGTCGCTCGCGAATTGACCGTCGCTGCCGCCCGCAGTGCCGGACTTCCTCGCATCGTGCTGATCGAAGAACCGCAGGCGGCGTTCTATTCGTGGGTTCATGCCCACCGTGATGACTGGGAGCAGCATGTTGTTCCCGGGCAGAAGATCCTTGTCTGCGACATTGGAGGTGGCACGTCTGACTTTACGCTGATTCACGTTCGTCCGGGCGACGACGGCAAGGTTCGATTTCATCGAATCGCTGTTGGCAACCACTTGATGCTGGGCGGCGATAATCTGGATTTGGCGCTGGCCTACCATGTTGAACGAGAATTGATGGGGGACGGCAAGCTTCAGCCTCGGCAGTGGAGCGTTCTGGTTCCCACCTGCCGCCACGTCAAGGAAACTCTGTTACAGGAAAACGCGCCCGAGGAATTCACCATTGCTCTGCCCGGCACAGGATCGAAACTGATCGGTGGTGGCCTGCAGGTGAACGTCCGTCGCGATGAAGTTGTTAAATTGCTTGTCGACGGTTTTCTGCCTGATGCAGAGTTCAGCGAGAAACCTCAGAGTCGTCAATCCGGTTTTCAGGAGTTCGGTCTGCCGTACGCGGCCGATCCCGCGATTACCAAATATCTGGCTGCGTTTCTGAAGTCTCACGCTGATGACACAGACGCCGAAGGGGATGTTGCGGACTGCGCGCGGCCTGATGTCGTGTTGTTCAATGGAGGTTTCTTTGCGTCGTCGATTCTGCAGACCCGGCTGATTTCGGTACTGACATCGTGGTTTAGTGATTCAGACGAATCCTGGTCACCACAGATTCTGCAGAACAAACGCCTTGATCTGGCGGTCGCTCATGGTGCTGCGTCGTTCGGTATGGTGCGGCGCGGCATTGGCGTAAAAATCGTCGCTGGTCTGGCGCGGACGTATTACGTGGGGATCGAAGGTTCCGACGGACAGACGTCGGCGTTGTGTCTGGTGCCGGCGGGCAGCGAACCGAGCAGCGAGCCTGTTGAAATAGAACGGGACTTTCAGATACGTACATCGGAACCCGTGCAGTTTCCGATTTTCGTATCGGGGACTCGATTAACAGATCAGTCTGGCGAACTGTATGAGATCAACGAAGAGCAGCTGTACGCTCTGCCGCCGATTCGAACCGTGCTGCAGACTCGTAAAAAAGACCAGACGGACGTAGTGACCGCTCGACTATCCGCGCGGCTGACGGAAATCGGGACGCTGGAAATGTGGTGCCGACAGGTCAATGGTGACCGTCGCTGGCAACTTCAGTTTGACGTCCGGTCTTCGACGGAAACCGATCGCGAAGTGCACACCGGTGCGGCGGAACAGGCGGGAATTGTTGATCAGGAAACGCTGGACAGTGTCGACGGGATTCTTTCGTCGGTTTACGCGACGAAAGGCACGGAAAAGCCGGACGGACTGCCGAAGCGGATTGCCCGGGAAATTTCCCTGAGCCGTGCAGACTGGCCGCCGTCACTGCTGCGTAGTATCTGGGGCAATCTGATTGAATCTGCAGCGGGGCGAAAACGCAGCGCTGCCCACGAAGCACGGTGGCTGAATCTTCTGGGGTTCGGACTGCGGCCTGGCTTTGGTATGGCTGCCGATGACTGGCGCGTTGAGCAGACACTGAAAGTCACTCGGGGAAAACTGGTTCACGCCAGCCCGAACACTCGCACGGAATGGAGAATCCTGTGCCGCAGAATTGCCGGCGGAATTAATCGCGGCACACAGAACGAACTCACGTCTTCTGTGATCGCATTGATCCGGCAGAAACACCGGCAAGTCAAATCGGGACGTGGCAAGGGGGCGGACTATGCTTCCGGAAGTCATGAGGAGTCGGAAATCTGGCGGATGCTGGCTTCCATGGAATTGCTGGACCGATCCACTCGCAGGGAGCTTGGCCGCATTGCTCTGAACTTTCTGCCCAGACCGGCATTTGAAAACATACGCCCGGCGCTCATCTGGGCGGTCGGAAGAATCGGTGCCCGAGTGCCCGTATACGGACCGTTGAACACGGTGCTGCCGACTTCTGAGGCGGAAAGCTGGATTGAATCAATTATCGACGTCGCGGATGTCAGCGATTCCGTCACGCAACTGGCACTGATGCAATTGTCGCGAAAAACCGATGATCGCTTTCGAGACATCTCGGACGACGTCCGATCAGCGGTAGTGAAAGAGATGCAGTCAGCCGGAGCGCCCGACCATTTCGTAATGCTTATTCGTGAGGGTGGCGAACTCGAAAGCGACGAGGCTGGCTTGGTATTCGGCGAGTCACTACCGACCGGCCTGCGGATTCAGTAACGCCTGCTTCCTTTTTCGTCGGCGATGCCCATGCTGAAAACATTATTTTTGGTCCGTCACGCGAAGTCCAGCTGGAAACACCCTGAGCTGGAGGACAGCGAACGTCCTTTGAACAAGCGTGGAACCAGAGATGCTCCGATCATGGGACAGCGACTATTGGCGCGATCATTGGTTCCCGATTTGATCGTCAGCAGTCCGGCCGTTAGAGCTCTGACGACGGCGCAACTGCTTGCTCACGAAGTCGGCTACTCGTCACCAGCCATCGTTGTTGAGGATGAGTTGTACGCGGCCAGTTCTCAGGACGTATTGGCTATCGTCTCAGGTTTGGACGACCGCATTCAGGTAGCACTGGTGGTGACTCACAACCCTGCCATCACCGAGCTCGCCAACTGGTTTTCCGACGCGCCTATCGAAAACGTTCCGACGTGCGGGATTTTGACTGTGGAGGCGTCTGAGTGGCATCGTATTGAGGCAGCGACGTTCGCGGACTTTGATTATCCGAAGAAGCGGTAGAGTCTGGTCCGAAGCAAAAGCGTGTGTGTTTGTATGCGCCAGTCCTCAAAACAGCACAGCACGGCAGAGCAATGCAGCTGCCGATCGAACCACAGCGGTGCATGCAGGTACAAACGCTGCTCAGCTGCAGCGTCCGTATGATGTGCGTCAGTCCGCCGCCAGCAGGTCAGAATCGGACAGCAGTTTTACATCGTCGTCTATTTCCGGCAGTTCCGGATCGCTGCTGGTGACGACTGGAACCATTTGCGTGGCAGCGTCGTTGACTTCGCGGCAGGCAGACAGTTGCGGATCCGGGCCAAGGTGTACAGCATATGCGGCTCCGGAAAAGCTGATCGTGTCGCCCGGCAACAAGGCTCCTCTCAGCACGCGCTGACCGTTGACACGCGTTCCGTTGGTGCTGCCCAGGTCCCGCATGTAGATCAGCCCGTCCGTTTTCACCAAGATACAGTGCAGTTTCGAAACACTTCCGTGGTCGACTGCCAGGTCACACAGTCGCGTACTACGCCCAACGACCGTGATTGGTTTCGTCAGGGTAATCGGGGCACCGTATTTGACTGGAATCAGTTGAGCAAGCATCAGCGTCATCAGGAAAGATGTGATGATGGCCATTCAGAATGGAAATGGCGGTACTAACAGTCTCGGGACGAACCCATCGAAAAGTCAAGGACGAGTCGTGAGGGAACACAATTTGCACGGGAATCGGCCCCGCCAGGCTGGGCAAAAGATGCATGGGCCGCGTAATTGGTCCAATCGGACGTTCGCTGACTGCAGCTTCTGAACGTGGCTGCAGTCTCAGTTGATTCATTCAGTGGGTTGAATCCGAGCCTGGCTTCAACTCATCGACGTGCCTTTGACCGTCATTGTTTGCCCTTCGATTAGGACACAGAGGTGTTCATCTTCGGCCAGAGCCGTACAAGGTATCGTATCCATTCTGCCCCGGGTGAGTCCCGGCGGACCTGAACGTTCTGGATAGAGATCGTCGTTCGTGGTTCTGATTGTTTCTGGGTGGCGAGTATGTCAAACTTGGCTCAGAAGTTCAAAATGTTCTTGTTCAGGCACGATTCATGTCAGCTCGCCAATTGGGCCCATTTATTCTCGACAAACAAATCGGTGTCGGCGGTATGGGGATCGTGTATTCGGCACTGTACCCCAAGAACAACAAGAAGGTGGCCATCAAGGTTCTTGCGCCGGGACTGATCTCGGACCCGAAGCTGTTGAAACGTTTCGAACGCGAAATCGAAATTCTGCGGCGGCTGGACCACCCTAATATCGTGAAGTACTACGGTGGTGGCACCGATGGTGATCAGCGCTGGTATGCGATGGAATACATCGACGGCGGTTCGCTGCTGGAAGTGTTGAAGAAACGCACGCGACTATCGTGGGAGCAGACCGTTCACGTCGGGCGACAGGTTTCCAGTGCTCTTGAGCATGCTCATAACGCTGGCATCATTCACCGGGATCTGAAGCCGGCAAACCTGTTTCTGTCAAAAAAAGGACGGCTTAAGCTCGGTGACTTTGGCATTGCGCGCGACACAGAAGCAACGGCGCTGACGGCTGCCGGAAAAACCGTCGGCACGTATGCCTACATGGCTCCCGAACAGATCCAGGCCGGCTTTCCGATTACAGGCAAGACCGATTTGTATGCCCTCGGCTGTCTGTTGTACGAAGTCGTTGTCGGTGAGACTCCGTTTCAGTCGGACAATCCAATGGACATGCTGATGCAGCATCTGAACGACGATCCATACAACGTCTGCGAAAAAGTTCCGGACTGCCCGGTCTGGCTGGACAGATTGATCGAACGATTGCTGGCGAAGAGTCCTGACGACCGTCCGCATGATGCGCTTGCCGTTCATACCGAACTGGGTGAGATTCGGGACCAGGTAACTGCCGGCGTGGGGGCGGCTATGGCGGATACGGTTGTTGGCGCTCCCGTGTCAAAAAAGTCGGACAGGAAAGACGACTCTCCGAAGAAGAAAAAGAAGAAGAACAAAAAGAAGAAGAACAAAAAGAAGAAGGCGGACGTCCCTTTTCACGAGCAAACATGGTTTCTCGCGACCTGTCTGGCTGTTTTGATAGGGGCCACGGCGTGGCTGTTGAGACCGCCCGGTGAAGATTCATACCACGACGCGTGGCAGGAACTTATGAGCGTTAGCGCAGCGGGGCAGCCGGAGGACGTGGAGTACGCTCGGCGAGACGCTGCGGAACAGGCAGATAAATATCTGATATCCTTTCCCGAAGGTAAGTATGTTGGTGAGGCCAAGGAGGTTTCGGACAGAATTCATCCACTCATTCTGGAGACACCGCTCAAGCGTCTGGCTGACCGTGATGCCGAAATCGATTCACCGTTTAAGGCAGAGTGTGCACAGGCGGTTAAGCAGGAAGACGAAGCCGGACTGAAGTACGTCATTAACTGGAGCAACACTGATGAACCCGTTTCCGACGGAATTCTTTCCGTAAATCCTCTGCCGACGCTGGAACGCTGGAAGGGTTTGATTGCCACGGGACGAGCGATCGAATCGCCGGATGACGAAGTTCGCTGGCTGACGATCCTGTGCGAAAACCACCACGCTCACTTTCGACAGATGCTGATCGAAAGTTCGGATGCACATAAATTTCTGTCTGAACGCATGCAAGCGGCGGAGGAATTACTTGCCAGTGACGACAGGGAAGAAGCGAAGAAAATCTGGAACTACACGGCAAACGAGTTCAAGGGAGTCCAGTCCAACTTGTTCCAGTGGTTCTATCACTACGCCCGAAATCGATCCAACGACACAAGATATCCGATTCCCACAAAGGAACAGATTGAACAGCCACCGACGTCACAGGCGCCGGAGCCGTCCCCGAATTCGTCGCCGTGAATGCACGATGTCGCTGCACATTCCCGACGACAGAGCTTTCTTCGAGTTACCGCTTCGTTCCGGCAATTGCGAAACAGTGAATTAACGTCGGGACTGGTGAAGTTGTCGTCAGACCGGCATCCTGCATCCACGAATCGTACTCGGCCGCGCTGTAGGCTCGGCCTTCTGTCAGCGTGAACAATGCGGCCGAATACAGTGCGATTGCCAACGGGCCATCGTGTTCATCGTTCAGCAGTACATCGTGAATAATAAGGCGGCCACCGGGATTCAATGCTTCAACGCAGCGACGCACCAGTTCCTGACATTCCGGGACGTCCCAGTCGTGCAGGATATTTGAAAGCAAGACGACGTCAGCAGTGGGCAGCTTTCCGGAAAACATGTCGCCTGGCAGAAGTCGAATGTTGTCAGAAACTTCGTATTGCCGGGCGAACGATTCGGCCGTCTTCAGGACCTCCGGGCGATCCAGCACAGTTGCGTTCAGTTGTGGGTTCTTCCGTATAAATCCAATGCTGTAGATTCCTGTGCCCCCGCCAACGTCCAGCAGAGTCTTTGCGTTGTGCAGCGGCACGGCGTCAGCCAGTGCCGGAGCCACGTTTTTGGCACGGCCAGCCAGAGCGAGTGTAAAGTGTTCTGCAAGTTGGGATTCTTCCATCGCGGATTTCATGCCGTCGCGATAGATGAAGGCAGCCCCGTCGCCATCGTCACTGAGTCCGGCGGGTTCGTTGGACTTGAGACGCGCCACCATTTCCAGGACGCCTGTTGAATTCGCTGAGAGGCTGACATAGTTGCCCACATCAAATTCGCCACCGGGAACCAGGTGTTCAGCTGCCACGGGTGTGAGTTCCAGACTTCCGGTCGGAGTCATCTGCAGCAGCGCCATGGCACGCAGTGCTGTCGTCAGAACAGTCACTGGGCGTTCTTCCAGTCCGAGATCCTGTTGCAGTTCAGCACGGGATCGCGGTTGTCGGGCCAGTCTTCCAAATACATCAAAATGTGCGATTGCGGCAGTCAGCAGCTGTGAGCCGTAGACGCCTCGCAAGATTTCGAAAATGCTTGTGGGATCGATCGCCGGTGCGGTCAATGGGTTCATGGTGACGCTTCCTGTTCACACATGTCGAGCTGAATGATGCCCGTCGTCGTATGAGTCCTTCGTGATCGGATTGGGAAAACGCAATGGTAACGCAGCTGCGACGGCACCGTTTGGCCGTTGAACCTTCATTTCCGGCAATCCTGACTTCCCATTGCTCGCATTGGCAGGATCTGCCACACTTCGCGCGTTCAAAAGAGCTTGCGGGAGTTCGCTGGACCAACCAGGATCGCTGTTTACGGCAAGGGAGTGCCGACGTATGTATAAGATATTGCTGTGTTTGCGCTATTTGCGAACGCGTTACATCGCTTTGGCCAGCATCGTCAGTGTGATGCTGGGCGTGGCCACCATGATTGTGGTCAACAGCGTGATGGCTGGATTCACCAACGAAATGCGAGACCGAATTCACGGTTTTCTCGCAGATGTTGTGGTGGAATCACGCAGTATGAGCGGGATTCTTGATTCCCAACGACAGATGGCCACGGTGCAGGGCGCTGCGGGTGAGTTCATTGCGGCGATGACCCCCACTGTGGAGGTTCCGGCCATGATCACGTATTCCGACCCTGTCAGTGGTGAGCGGTTTACGCAGTCGATTCAATTGGTCGGCATTGACCCAGGGGGCAAGGCCCAGGTCGGTCCCCTCAAGACGTATCTGGACAGTTACAACTCGATCATCGACGAAGGCGAGGTGCTTCGTCGACCGTTGCGACCGGCCGATACGGATCCAGGATGGGAGCTGACAGATCACGCGAAGACTTATCGTAGAATGATGAAGCAGCAGCAGATGCTGTTTCTTCAGGAAGAAACGCCATTGACTGGTATCCCTGTGCCGGCGCCCCAGTTTGAGGGCCAGCCGGCGTCAGGGCCAGCTTCGGACGATGATGTTGCGCCGCCCGTATTCAGTGACACCCCTGAAAACGCGGTTGCGACGGACGAGGCCCCGGTGGCACCACCTGATTTTGATATGCCATTTCAAAGTTCGTCACAGGCGGAGGCAGCCGCTGATCCGACGGCACCTCTTAGTGCTCGAGTGTTCCTGGGCGAGCAGATTACCAGTTTTCAGGCGCGCGATCCTGAGACGGGCAAGCTGCATAAAGTCAACATGGTGAATCCCGGCGATGATATCCTGATCACAACAATCCAGTCTGACACACCGCCCGAACCCATCAGTTTCTCAGCAACCGTCGTCGACATGTTTCGAAGCGGCATGAGCGAATATGACGGTCAGCTGGTGTTGATGAATCTGGAAGAGTTGCAGCGCAATCGCGGTATGATTCTGAATGGCGAGGATGCCATCACGTCGATTCAGATCAAACTGCACAACTACGACGATTCCGATGAAGTGGTCAAACGGCTGCGAGCTGCATTTCCACCTGGAACGGTTACTGTCAGCACGTGGGAAGCGAAACAGGGGCTGCTGCTGTCCGCCGTTGAAGTGGAAACGGCTATTCTGAATGTGCTGCTGTTTATGATCATTGCCGTGGCCGGGTTCGGAATTCTGGCGATCTTCTTCATGATCGTTGTCGAGAAGACGCGCGATATCGGCATTCTCAAATCATTGGGCGCAAGTTCGAAAGGTGTGATGAGCATCTTTCTTTCGTACGGACTGGGACTTGGCGTCGTTGGCAGTGCTGCCGGTGTGGCCATTGGCCTGTTGTTCGTGCACTACATTAATGAGATCGAGGACGGTCTGAGCTGGATCACGGGTCGCAAGGTCTTTGATGAGAAGATCTACTATTTCTTTGAGATCCCGACGCAGGTCAATCCCCTGATGGTGATGTGGGTGGCTCTGGGGGCCATTGCCATCGCCGTGCTGGCGAGCGTCCTGCCGGCGCGGCGTGCGTCGCGGCTGCACCCTGTTCGTGCATTGCGATACGAATGAAATTTCGTGGTTCAGCGGTTTCCGCTGAGGCCGCCGCATTCTACGGACCGTACCCATGCGATTTTCTGCCGAGTACCAGGCTCATGAGCAACACCAGCCAACATCAGTCGCCAGTTGAGACATTGAAAATGACCACGCCGCTGATTTCCGCACTCGCGATCGAAAAGTCCTACGTCAAGGGACAGCACAAGGTTCCCGTGCTGCACGGGGCCGGTTTGACGGCTCAACGTGGCGAATTTATCTCTGTCGTAGGGCAAAGCGGATCGGGTAAGAGCACGTTGCTTCACGTGATGGGGCTGCTGGACTCTCCTGATGTCGGTGAGGTTCTGCTGGAGGGGAAACGCATCGACAACCTGCAGCAGTCATCGCGGGATCAGTTGCGGAACCATGTGTTTGGCTTCATCTTTCAGTTTTATCACCTGCTGCCTGAATTGACGCTGCTGGAAAACGTAATGACGCCGCTGATGATTCGGCATTCATTTCTCAGCTATTGGAAAAAGCGAAAGGAAATCCGGCAGCAGGCGATGGACATTCTGCAGCAGGTTGGGCTCGAGCACCGCATCAAACATCGTCCGTCTGAATTATCAGGTGGGGAAATGCAGCGAGGCGCCATTGCTCGCGCCTTGATTGCTCGACCGGAGATTTTGCTTGCTGACGAACCAACGGGCAATCTCGATTCTGCCACCGGCGGCGAGATCATGGAAACGCTGACCCAATTGAACGAAGAAAATCAACTGACGATCGTTATGGTTACGCACGACGAAGCTGTTGCTCAGAAGGCTCACCGTATTGTCCGGCTGGCCGAAGGCCGGATCGCCACCGTTGCACACGAAGAAGCCGCTTAACGTTTCTCTGTCCAATGGATTGATCAGGGCGACGCGACGGGTTTACTCAATCACCGAGATTTCGTCGTTTCGGATTGGCGATGGCGGACGATCCCGGCTGAAGCAGCCGTGTTCCAGAAAACAACGGGTGGCTGTGATGGCCTGTGGATCCGTCATCAGGAATGTGTGGATCACGGGTAAACAGATGAAGTCGCGAGCTCCGGGAAGTCGAGTGCTGGCCACGGTGACCGTGCTGTCGTTGTCACCCGGCAGCAGCGGGTTGTAGCCTTTGGTTTCTCCCCGGCCACCGGCAAGGACGCCGAACTCAAATCCAGGCACCGGCAGGCTGCCGATCAGTCCATCTGATTCTGTCACCAACTGCTGTCCTGCGCGCCCCAGGATCATTCTGAATAGAGGATTGTTCTTCAGGAAATCTGCCAGCTGAGATCCGTTGTTTGGAACGCCCAGCATGACGGCGCGATGTAGACGAGTGTCAGTGTGTTTTTGCAGGTACGACCGAAGGACGAGTCCGCCCATTGAATGGACGACGATGTCAATTGACTCAACACCATCCAGTGTTTCAATCACCCGGTGAAGGTATTCTGCAGACTGCTGAATGGGGACT
Organism: Fuerstiella sp.; assembly: GCA_029247265.1. Taxonomy (GTDB): domain Bacteria; phylum Planctomycetota; class Planctomycetia; order Planctomycetales; family Planctomycetaceae; genus Fuerstiella. The sequence continues at coordinate 22,769 of JAQWLN010000165.1, read as the reverse complement.
CGAGTACTGGGGTAGTCGAAACTGATAACCGTGTAGCCGTCCTCTTGCAGCGTCCTACCCATGGCAGCGAATGATTTGGAAGACCGCCCGATTCCGTGGATCAACAGGACTGCTTTGCCTGACATTGCAGGCAGCTGCTGTTTGGCCGTGATTTCCCTCAGCCGGGCCTCACAATCGTCCGCTGAACCGCTGCAGTGGCGATTGTTGTGTGGATCGAGCAGTCGGTGATGACGGGTCAATACGTTCTGTTGAATGCGCCATCCGTGAAAGAATTTCAGATCTCCCCAGAACTGCAGGCCGCCGAGCGTTTTGATGCCATTCGGGCCGTCACTGGATTCGGCGCCGGACGATTTTGAAACGTGATCATCGTCAGTCACGGCGATGGCTCCATTGCTCAGCACGGTGATGAGGAAAACTGAGGTAATTGTTCGAAGCATTGGACCGTATCGAGTGTGGTGGTCTCTTTCCGGGAGATGCAGCAAATCGTCGTGAGTGTAAAAGATCCGGTAACTTCTACATACAGCTGTTGGCTTCGAACGGGGCGTTTCATCGGCAGTCGTTCGGCTGGCAGCCATTGAGACGCCTGTCAGCATCATTCACTGATCCAGTGTATCCGGCCGCGAATGTGACAATGCCTGGTCAGAGCGGTATAACATGAAGTCGGTGGTGAATTGAATCATATGCGAACACATTTAGAACGGAGCTCCAGAATGCAGCCGGACAACACCTCTGATCGCAGTTGCTCATTTGGCCGACGGCAAATGCTGGCATACGCCGCGTTCGGTTCCGGAACGATGGCTACAGCAGGAACTTCGTCGGCCGCGCTGTCTGCCAGCCCGACGACACAGGCAACGGAGTCGCGGCCGCAGAAAAAATACAACATGAAGAAGTCGATCAATCTATGGGCCTTTCCTTACCCGGATCGCATGTCACTGCAGCAATGCCTGCAACTGGCCAAAGACGCGGGATTTGACGGCATTGAATTGAACTACGATCTGGAAAGCGACCTTTCTCCCAAATCCGGTACTAGGGAGTTTGAGGCTATTCGCCGGATGGCGGAAGATATTGGCATCGCGATCAGCGGATTGTGTTCGTTCCTGTTCTGGCCGTATCCGTTGACCAGCAACGATCCCGCAGAACGTGCGAGAGGCATGGAACTGGCTGGGCTGATGACCAGGGCAGCGCATGATCTGGGTACAGAGAATCTGCTGGTCGTACCCGGTGCTGTGCACATGCCATGGCGTGAAGATCACGACCCCACACCAAACGATGTCTGCGACAGACGTGCGCGAGCTGCCATTGCGACGCTGCTGCCGCAGGCGGAAAAACTGAATGTTCACCTGAACATCGAAAACATCTTCTTTAACGGTTACCTGCTGTCACCGTTTGAGATGATTGACTTTGTGGACAGCTTCAACAGCGAATTCGTAAAGGTTCACTTTGACACTGGTAATATCATGGAATACCAGTTCCCGGAACACTGGATTCCAATGCTCGGCGACCGCATCAGAAACGTTCACCTGAAGGAGTTCACCAAAAAGGGAACCGATCACTCGCTGGAAGCTTTTCGCCCGCTGCTTGACGGTACGACTAATTGGCCGGCAGTGCTGGAAGCGTTTGACGAATCAGGCTACGACCAGTATCTGACGTTCGAGTACTTTCACCCATATCTGCACTTTCCCGAGGCGTTAATTTACCAGACCAGTGATTCGCTGGATCGGATGCTCGGCCGGAAATAGTACGTTCAGCGAATGGCTGTGGTGCATATCGACGAACACTGGCAGCAAAGGCTGCTGGCGGATCATTCTGATGTCCGTCTTCGAACGCCTCATTGCGGTCTGGAAATCAGCTGTGCTCACAGACCCGGTGGAACTGCGATGACAATTCAGCGTTGCTTCAGTTTGAGGCAGGTCCTGCACAGCGGATCAGGTGATCCTTGTCGATGTAGACGACTTCTTCCGTCTGATCCACATGTGTGAAGGGGATCGGCCAGTACGACCGAATCGTTTTGTCGAAATACACGGTACACTTGTAGTGACAGTGGTGCAGTCGAGCTGGTCCGACAAGCGGATAAACTTTGCACTCGTCCAGGCGGTCGACGATCTGTTCCACGACAATCCGAACGTTGTTGCGCTGAGTTTCCTGAAGGAATGCGAAGCCACCGGATACGTCGTCCGGAAGTGCGCGAATCACCTGATCATCACTGGGGTGGTCCACGCAAAAGATGGGGGCATTCTCGCCTTCGATCGGATCCAGAACCGGGACACGGTTGTACCGTTCGTCTTCCCACAACTGGTCTTCGACTCGTTGGGTCTGGTAGGCGCTGATGGGCATGACAGGTAGTGTTTCCCAGAATACCATGTATTCCCAGATCACTCCAATGAAGCCACCGGTCATTGTACATCCGCCGTTGACGAACGTCGCCAGGCAGATTGCCGTGAGCACGCCCCAGCGTCGAATGTGCCGGCCAAACGTCTGCATTGCTTCCATTCCTGCCAAAACAGTGGGCAGCTGCCCGTTGATGATAATGCCCTGGTCCGTGATATGTGATCGAGTGGACTAAAGCAAAAGGGAGCCCTGACAATCCAGAGCCTGTCCTTCTATGTATCGATCATTCCGGTTAGGTAACTTGTGAAAATGTTTCGATTTTGACGAAGGAATCGATCGTTACAGTCAGGTGAGACCACAGCCTGTCGATCTACGACACAATCAGGCAGCGTCAGCTATCTGTATTTTCGCCTGCGGCACATTCTGCCACTACCTGTCAGCGCCACGAAAAGGCGTTTCTCCCGGTCGGACCGAAAGAAACGCCTCTGGCTCTTCCTCGACATCAGTCGCGTTCGAGGCTATTTCCAGTTCTTTGGCTTGAACAGCCAGTACCAGGCATCCTTTTTCTTTTCGAAGTCGAGCTGCCAGTGACCGTCGTCCCATTCAAGGGATACTTCTCGCCAGCCCATTGGAACCTGAGGATACGGATAGAATGGTCCGATGTACGGCCAGGCACTCGCACTGTACTGCTTCGGATAGCTGACCGCTGCTGAGTTCGGATACTGAGCATAGGACGGCCACGCATGTTTAGGCAGTTGAGGATTCGAGTATGCCCCCGCCGCACCCATTGAGGTCGGAATCGCCTGCTGCATTCCTCCCATCATGGCCATTGAGGCCTGCGACACTGGAGGCATCGGTCCTCTTTGTGGAGCGAAGTTGGTCTGAGCGATCGGTCCTGTGACCTGCAGTCGGTTCTGAACTTCGCTGACTCCCTGGACTGTTGATGCGGCGTTCCGAGCAACCTGTAGTTGTTCTGTCGTCGCAACTTCGCCAGCCAGTGTGGCAACGCCGTCCTCAAACCGAATTTCAATTTCGTATCCAGTCAGACCGACACGTTCCAGAGCATTGGCGACTTGTTGAGCCGTGTCCTGATTGGACGACTGAGCTTCACGGATCTGCAACGGCCTGAGTGCTGTTGCTGACTCCGGCAATTTCTGCTGATCAGCCGCTGTGGCCGAAGTCACAGGAGCCGCGACTGGTGTCTGCTGCTGGGGGTATGTCGCAGTGACCGTTGACACTGGTGTCGACGGTGGTGGTACCGACTTCCGAACAGCCGGAGTGTCGACTTTCACCGGAATCGACGGTGGTGCCGGTTCAGGCTGAGTCGCAGCGACCGGGCCTGGCTGCTGAACAGTCAGTGTCGGTTGCTGTTTTTTCGATTCAAACTGAATCTGAGGCGGTCGTGGTGTTTGCCGCGTCTGTGGCCTGGCGGAAGACTTGGTCGACTTCGACGACGGTCGGCGTTTGCCTAGCTTTGGGAAACGAACCTGTTGAATTGCGTTGCCGCCATCAACCGTTTCGTAAGTCGCCCGACGCACACCGTTGTCGCGGACCGTGCCTGCTGTCTGCTGAATTCCTCCGCTTGGCACATACCGCAGATTGTTCCGAACACTGCTGATACCTCGTACCTGCTCACATACTCTGGTGGCCAGAGCTTTATGTGTCACATCACGCACTTTACCATCCAGCGTGACGCTGTCGCCGCGGACAACGATGTTGATATCGTAGCCGTTCAAGCGGGCCTGTCGCAGTGCTGCAGAAATGTGTTCAGCGACTCGCTGATTCTGCTGTTGCAATGCGGTTCGGGGCGAGGCTCCATTTGTCCCCCCCTGAGCACTAACCCAGGCAGGATTTGCTGCCAGAATGCCCAGCACGAGTAACCATTTTCCGTACTTTCGCATGAAAGCTCTCCTCCTGAGCTACCTTTCGAAACCGAGAGACGTTGAATTAACTGTCCCCGCAGCTCGCCAGAAATTCTGGACTTATATAACCGAAATTTGACAACAGGTCGGGCTGACCAAATTCGGTCGCCGCCGCCCATCCATGGTTCAACGATGTGTGACTTGTCGCGTTGCTGTATGAAAATGACGCAGCGCAGTTTGAGACACGTGAGTATTCATCGGCCATGTCGTACCGATTAGATAAACAATTCTGATTTTTTGGCCCGTGCCGTCTGCAACGTTTGGGCGTTGCTTCTATGGGCGGCCCGCCAATACAGTGACCAACACCAGCCGAATTTGCCGCAAACCACCGGGCCTGGGCCTTTCATCCGCTATATCGAGTGGGTCTGCTGTAACGTTGTGGATCATAGATCGACGGGAAGTTCAGTGTTTCCTGCAGGCCTGCGTGTGATATCCTGTTGTCAGCGGAACACCTTCCGCTGTTTCTGCTTCTGGCTGTTCGGCCACATTCTCAAACCGCTCATCGATGTCTGACTTCGCGGATTCACTTCATATCTGGCTGCCGGGGACCTTCCTGATGCTGGCGCTGATGATGTGTTCCGCTTTCTTTTCTGCCAGCGAGACCGCATTCTTCTTTCTTTCTCGCGAGCAGATTCGGAGTTTCACAATCGGAAACGGGCGTCAGCGAATGGTGGCCGCGCTGATGGCCGATCCGGATCGACTGCTGACTGCCGTTTTATTCTGGAACCTGCTGATCAATCTCGCCTACTTCTCTGTAGGCATCGTGGTCATGCAGAAACTGTCGACCGGTGGATTTGCTTTTGTCGCGGGAGTGCTGAGCATTCTGAATCTGATGGGAATGATTGTCCTTGGTGAGGTGATTCCCAAAAGCACGGCGGTCGTTTTTCGACAACTGATCGCGCCAGCGGCCAGCTGGCCGCTGGCCGCTGCAGTGGCTGTGCTGGATCCTGTGATTCCGGCCCTAGGGAAAACGGCCAGAATTCTGCGCCGATCGTTCTGGCCGCATGTTCGCCATGAACCTCACCTGCAGCCGGAAGATCTTGAAAAAGCCATTGATGCTTCCGCGACGTTTACGACAGAGTTGCTGGAAATTGAACAACAGGTTCTGCACAACGTTCTGGATATGAATGAACTGGCTGTTGAAGAGGTCATGCGACCTCGCAATCTGAGCGTCGCAGTGGAACCCGGCGACAGTTTGCAGTCACTCAGCGTGGCCTCAATCGCCAATACTGATTACCTGCTGATCAAGGATCCCGATTCTGACATGTTCACGCGGGCCGTGGCGCTGGCTCGCATCACGGGACGTACCGACGTGACGTTCGAGGAGCTTGCGGAACCGGTTGTCTATGTGCCGTGGTGTTCAAGTCTGGCCTACGTACTGTCCGAATTACGCAATCGCTACTGCAACATGGCGATCGTTGTGCATGAACACGGAGAAATGGTCGGGACTGTCAGCTACGAGGATCTGCTGGAGACTGTGCTTAGCGCCGCACCTTCACGCACGCGTCGTGTCCTTCGGCGTGAACCACTGATCGAAATCGGGAAAAATCGTTATCATGCCGAAGGGCTGGTCACACTAAGATATTTATGTCGACACCTGCGCATTCCGTTTGATGGCGAGGATGACACGCTGAATACTCTGGCTGGCCTGTTTCACGACGAACTGGAACGCATGCCGGAAGTTGGAGACCGTGTCCTCTGGGAAGGATGGATTTTCACGGCCATCGAAGTCACACCGCGCGGACAGCTGCGTGCCTTGATTGCCGCCGCAGAGTATTCACCGGACATCACGGAGGGTGAGGCGTGAATATTTCCATGCTTCTGTTTTGTGCTGTACTGTTGTTCCTGGTGGGGCTCAAGCTGTCCGCCTTCTTCAGCGGATCAGAAACCGGATTTTACCGTGTCAGTACGCTGCAGCTGACTCTGCAAAAGCAGCGCGGCGATACGGTGGCTGGACGTCTGTTCTACTTTGTCGCTCACCCCGAACGTTTTGTCGCGACAACGCTTGTTGGCAACAACGTGGCCAACTACCTGACGACGCTGGCGATCGGGCTGATGGTCCAGGCCGTGTGGCAGGAAGGTGGTGGTGGCTCTGAGATCATTGCCACATTGCTGCTGATGCCGGTCATCTTTATTTTTGGGGAACTGATTCCTAAAAGTCTGTACTACCGATCTCCCATGTCGCTGCTGCGATCCGGATCATTGGGATTCAATATCTGTTACTACCTGTTTCTGCCCATCAGTTATCCTTTGATTCGCGTTTCTCGGTTCGTATCGCACTTCGGTCAGTCTGACAAACGTCCGATGGAAGTCGTCTTCGGGCGAACGCGTCTGTATGGCGTTCTGGAGGCGGGGCAGCGTGAGGGACTATTAACGGAACTACAGCGGAATCTGGCAGAAAACCTCATGCAGGTGGCCAATCAGCCCGTTGGATTATCGATGATTCCAGCTGCGGCGATTCAGGGCATTACTGAAACCGCGTCAATTGATGACGCTGTAGCCGTGGCGTCAGACGCTGACTCGTCTCATGTACTCATGCGCCCGGACGGTCGCCCATATCAATGGTCTTCCTTTGTGCGAATTGCGGACATGCTGACTTCTGAGCTTGCTCCGAGACTGGTAAAACAGAGTCTGCCGAGCTTCGACGCGAAAACGCCGCGGCTGGAAGTTCTGGCGGCACTGTTCACTGATTACTCGCCGTTTGCTGCGATCACGGAAAATGGCGATGTCGTCGGCATCATGCGCCGTCAGACTCTCGTTTCCGAGTTGTTCCGGGTAATTCGGCCGGCGTCACCAGAACTGGAAACACTGCTGTCGCCCGGATCCCAGTCGGATTCACGGCACCAATGACAGATGGAATGGGGATTTCTCAGAATGCGTCTGCGAATCAAAGATGGTCGCTGGTTTGAGACAACCAATGCCGTGCGAATCAATGATCGACTGTGGTACACCCAGAAAGGCGGGTGGATTTACCATCGCCTTGCCGAACCCGATATCATCGACGAAGCCGAAGCCGTGACTGTGATGTTGGCCGATGGCCAGTGGTTTGAGGACCACGAAGGCTTTGCACATCTGCCACAACACGTCAAAGAGCAGCTGCAATCACACCTGGACAAAGATTACCCTGCGGATAATGAGGTTTGATGCGCATGCCCAGGGACGGGTCAGCCGACCAGCGTTTCTTCGGTGAGTATGGTCAGTACGTTTGCATCAATGACAAGGTCAGGGGTGGCTTCCACGGCAACGCTGACCAGGCGACACAAACGAGTCAGGTGAGCCGCAGAACCTTCTGATCTGGCGATGATCGCGTCCACGGCGTCGTTGGCCACAGCATCCTCTGGCACTGCCAGAAAACCAAGAAATTCCAGAGCAAACGCGTGCGAGTCGGCGTCCGTCAACCGTCGCAGGTGCACCTTTAATGCTGAGAGCCGCTGCAGTTCGGGTGAGGTCACTGATTCGGCCGCAGCGATGACGGAAACAGCACCGTCCGTTTGCTGATTAATGGACGACAGGAAATCGATAATCGGGGCCACATCCTCTGCCGTGCGAGTGAAATCATCCAACAGAATCACTGTTTGATGGTTGCACAGGGATCGGCCCACCAGTTCGTCGCGAACTGCCGTCATCAGCTGAGTCTGAGATTGCTCAGCCCGAGGAACAATCGACAGACCGCCGCATAGATGCCACAGAAAGGCGGTCTGATCCAGTGCGGCCAGATTAATCAGTACTGTTGAGTGGCCATATCGGGAACATTCGGCCTGCACCTGTTTCAACAGCGTACTCTTGCCAAAGCCATGTTCACCCTGCAGAAAAACGAACGCCTCACCTTGTTCCGCTACAAACAGCAGCCGGCTGACCGCCTCGGTATGGACAGAACTTGAGAAGAACCAGGATTTTTCGATCGCTTGGCCAAACATCGTGCGTCTTTCCGATTTACCGAGAGCGAAGGTGTGCGATTTGGACGGCCGTCAATGAAGTTTGTAGATAAACGGGAGGTTTCGTTGTGCCAGCCGTTCCTTGTTTATTCCGCCAGATTACCGCTCGTAAAACCTGTGATTCTGTCGTGTGAAGCTACAATCGTTCTTATCGGCAGTTGAGCAGCATTTCAACGGTCGAAATGGTCTGAGATCACGCCGTCTTCAGGAACAGTAATCTCCCGCCCGTCACCGACAACAGCGGCCAGGGTTTTCTGACATGAGAGACTCCGGATGTTGTGCCTCGTTCTCAAACAGACTGCCTTTCGAAACTGAAGTTGAAGACGAAAGGGTTTTGTCCCCAAACTGACTCACAAATCACAGTTTTCCAACAACAAGCGTTGCTCTTCGAGTGAATTATGACTGAACTCAGCTATCAATCTGCCGGAGTCGACCTCGATCTGTATGAAAAGGCCATGCAGAAACTGCCGGGCCTGATGCAGAAGACTCACACTCCGGGAGTGATGGAACTCCCCGGAGGATTTGCCGGCCTGTTTCGGCTGTCTGCCCAACGGCAATGGACGGATCCCGTGCTGGTTTCCGGTACCGACGGCGTCGGCACAAAGATCAAACTGGCCATTATGATGCAGCAGTTTGATTCCATTGGTATCGACCTCGTGGCTATGTGCGTTAATGACTGCCTGTGTCTTGGGGCCACGCCGCTGCTGTTTCTGGACTACATCGCCATGGGCAAAGATAATCCGGTGTTGCTGGAACAACTGGTCACAGGTGTCAGTGATGGTTGTGTGCAGTCCGGGGCAGCGCTGCTCGGCGGCGAGACTGCCATCATGCCTGATCTCTACGCTGACGGCGATTTCGACATGGCGGGATTCTGTGTCGCTGCTGCTGACCGATCTGAGTTGATCAGTGGCAAAGAGCGAATCGCTGCTGGCGACGTCCTGATTGGTGTGCCGTCATCCGGGTTTCACAGCAATGGATACAGCCTGATTCGAAAAGCTGTCTTTGAACACGCCGGACTTTCAATCGACGACACTATTGATGAGCTTTCGATCAGCGTCGGTGAGGCATTAATGACGCCGACTCGAATCTACGCGGACATTGTGAACAACGTGCAGGAACGGGTCGGCAACGATGCTGTCCACGGCATTGCTCACATTACTGGTGGCGGTCTGTGCGAAAACCTGGAACGAATTCTGCCCGCCGGAGTTCACGCTCGTATTCAACAGGCCTCGTGGACTCCTTCGCCAATGTTTTCCTGGCTTCAGTCACTGGGGAATATTGCGGCTGAAGAAATGTTTCGCGTTTTCAATATGGGTATCGGGCTGGTTGTCGTTGTACCCTCTGAATTTGCAGATGAAACCCGCGCCGCTTGTTCTTCCGACCAGTATCCGGCTGTTATTCTGGGCGATGTCGTGGACACGAACACCTCCGAAAACACCAGCCAGGCCACACTCGTCTGACCCTCAGTGAAAGCTAATACCAACATGAAGACATCCTCTTCCGTGCTCATCCTCTCCGCATTTCTGGCTGCGGCGGTCTGGTTGACCGGCGTCTTTTCCGGCGTCCATGCCGGCTACGTCGTGGACGCTGCTCCTGTCGCCCCCAATGCTGCCGACGGTCCAAAAGTCGTTGAAGACAGCATGCATGAGTTTATGGAATACGTGTTTCAACCTACGTACCGCCGTCTGAAAGTTTCGATGGCTGCCGCGCCAACTGACAACAAGGGCTGGAAGGCTGTTAAGTCGGACTCATTGATTCTGGCCGAAAGCTGCAACCTGCTGTTTGCCCGACTGCCAGAAAAAGGTGCCGCCGACTGGGCACGACACGCGACGGCTTCCCGCATCGACGGTGCAGCACTTTACCGAGCGGCTCGAGGGAAGGACTTTGCGAAAGCAACAGCAGCGTACAAATCGATGTTAAACAACTGCAACGCCTGTCATCGGCAGTTTGAAAACGGCAAGCATATCCTGGTGCCATAGATGTCGCCGCTCGACAATGGCTCACAATGCTCAGACGCAACAGTGTTCATGCGTGTCCTGGCACAACAGATCCTGAAGAAGCTCGTGGCCTGAACGCAGCTTTGAAACTGCAGGGCCAAACGTCTGAGTTGCTGTTGACAGTAAATGACAATTTTGTATGCTTCAGCCTGTCACCGTTGGAGTCTTTTCAATTCAAGCCGGGAGCAGACGATGACGACTGTGGGACAACGGATCCGGGAGATCCGCAAACAGCGGAACCTCACTCAGCGTGAATTGGCCGAGCGCGTCGGTATTAACTTTACGTATTTGAGCCGCGTTGAAAACGACCGGCTGGATGCGGAGCAGACGCCTCGCGAAGAGACGCTGCAGAAAATCGCAAAGGCTCTGCGAGCTGATGCGGATGAGCTGTTGCTGCTGGCCCGTCGGATCCCCGATTCCTTTCGGGAACGTATTCTGGAAAAACCCGGGATATTTCGTCGCATACTCAAACTGTCAGACAGTGCTCTGGAAGAAATGCTGGAGGGACTGAATACAGCTCCAGCCACGAAGCCGTCTCGCAGACGGAAGGCAAAGTGACCCGCGGCAAGGCTGGTGATCCGGGACGCATCGACTACATGGTGGCGTGGCGCCCTGAATTGTGTTGAATGTAGACAGCAGCCATGCACTGCATGAAACGCAGCCCACGGACAGGTGCTGACTTAACGGTCTCGGAGGACCATCGACATGCGTCGTTTTGATCTGAAAAACATGCAGACGTCTGTAATCGACGAGATTACAGAAATGCGCATTCGGCAATATGAACAACTTGTCGGGACGCCCGTTCTGTTGCCGGTTCCCGTCGAAAATATCGTGGAACAGATTCTGGCGCTCGACTTTGACTGGGTTGATATCGAGGAACGCGAAGGCGAACAGATTCTGGCCGGGCTGGTTCCTGAGCAGCGACGAATCGTCCTGAACAGCGGACATATGGATCTGTTTCAGGCCAAACCCGGTCTGGAACGCAGCACGATTGGACATGAAGCCGGACACTGGGATATCGACATCGATCGCACCAGTCTGCATCATCCGCTGCTGCCGGGATTCGAAATGCAGGACAATGTCGTCCGGCGACAGGCCGCCGATCGAAATGTGCTGGTAGAGGTTCTGAATCGCGCCGTTTATGACGACCGATATTTCGAACTCTACCGTGAGCTGACGGCGGGACAGGATTCTCCTGAAGTCAAAAGTGCTGTTGATCGCTATCAGTCATCACTGCTGATGCCGACATGGCTCATGAGAGAAGCGGTCCGTAACATCGACGTTACCAACTGGTCACACCTGTACGATCTGGCCGACGCTGCTCAGGTGACGATTTCGAATCTTGTCGTACGACTTCATCGCCTGGACATTATCTACATTCCAGAAGGCACGAAAGAAATTTACCCCGGTCGCGACGCCTTCGTTGGTCAGCTTCATCTGTTTGCCTGATGTCAGACAGCCCGCTTCTGCCAAGCTGGCTACGTCTGTTGCGGGGCGATCGGAGCAGCATGTTTTTCCGGCGATCATTCATTCATCGAGTTGCTGTTTACCGTCAACGGCAACTGTTGCCGCAGCAAAAAAGGAGGATTGAAATGCTGGTTCTGTCACGGAAACTACAAGAGAAGATATTGATACCAGAGTTCAATATTTCAATTACGGTCGTGAGTGTCGGTGCAAACCGAGTTCAGCTTGGTATCGACGCTCCCCGCGCCATTGAAATTACCCGCCCTGATGCTCGCCATCCGGCAAACGTAGAACTCAATTCGGACAACGTGCCGAGTGACACGGTTTTTGCCTCAACGTTGCAGTTGGTGTAGAAAGGCGAAGTCCACCTGTTCGGTGCTTTAAGTGATATGAGCACCACTGATGTTGGTGTACATGGCATACAGGGACTGGCTTCCGGTCATGAACAGTCGATTGCGTTTGCTACCGCCGAAACAGACGTTGCTGCAGATTTCGGGCAGCAGGACCTGCCCGATGCGTGCACCGTCTTCATGTCCGAAGACGTGAACTCCGTCGTAACCCTGTCCGACCCAGCCTGCGCTGGCCCAGATGTTCCCCGCCGTATCCGCGCGAATACCGTCGGCGAAGCCAGCGACCGTTTCACCATTCAACTCCAGATCCATCGAGGCGAATCGTTTTCCGTTGGCCAGTCGTTTCTCATCCACGATGTCCCATGCGCGAATTTCTTCCTTCGCGTTGTCGTAGTGTGATGCTCCGGTGTCGGCCGCATACAGCTTCGTGTAGTCCGGTGAGAAGCAAACACCGTTGGGTTTGAAAATCTCGTCCGTCACCTGGAACAACTTGCCTGTGCTGGCTTCGAGGCGGTAGATGGCTTCTTTTTGATAGGGCTGAACCGAACCGTTGTTGGCGTTTCGACCTTCGTAGTCCATCAGAGCTCCGTAGCCGGGATCGCTGAACCACAGGTCTCCGTTGGGGTGAACGACTCCGTCGTTTGGCCCGTTCAGTGATTTGCCATTGAACGAATTGGCCAGCACTGTACGAGTGCCGTCGTATTCGTAACGGACGACGCTGCGCGTCAGATGTTCAAACGAAATCTGACGTCCGCGAAAATCAAACGTATTGCCGTTGCTGTTGTTGGACGGGTGGCGAAAGGTACTGACGTGTCCGTCTTCTTCAAGCCAGCGGTGCTGCACGTTGTTTGGAATGTCGCTCCACACCAGATACCTGCCGACGCCGTTCCATGCAGGTCCTTCCGCCCACAGCATGTTCTTACTGTGATACAGTCGCTGAACGGGAGTGTTCCCGAGTTTCAGCTTCTTGAAACGGTCGTCGATCGTCAGGATTCGATGATCCGGGTAGCGGACGGGAGCAGCATTCGGGCCATACTGGTCGTCCTCGCCGGCGCTAACCGCAGCAGACGCGGTTAGTGCCGCAGCTGCTGTCAGGAAGCCTCTTCGATTGAGATCGGTCGTCTTGGATTCAGCGTGGCTCATGCGATGTCCCGAATTGTATGCCATGGAGAAAAGGTTGAAGCCTCCGTTCATTTATACGATACCAAAAGAACGCTCCGGGAAAAGCGACCCCGGCATCGTGAGTGTTCCGGTGGCTGCATCTCTGAACTCGATAACTCCAAAGCGGTGGTCGCTGGACGCGCCTCGACTGCACAGTCATAGCCCCTAATGCTCGCACTGTGTAATTCGACTGCTACGACGCGGGCCGCGACGAATCTTTCAGCATGTTGCGGGCACGGGCTATCATGGGGCCAATCGAGTTGATAGGCCTGCCTACTCGTGCGCTGATTTCACGATAGCTTTTGCCGTCCAGATAGAACAGACGCAATACGGTTCGAAATGATTCCGGAAGACGTCGCATTAACGAATCGACTTCGTCCCTGGCGTCAACACAACGGACGCCATCTGTTTCTGAAGCCTCGTCGATACTGGAGTGATGAGCCTGAACGTGCCCGAGCGCCTGGAGGTATCGTCTCTGAGTTAATTTCCGAAGCAGTACACGGCGAATCACAACGGTGAGATAGGTTGCGAACGAACTTCGTCCTCGAAACCCGCGTATCGCGCCCATGTTGCGTTCCAGCAATGCGGCAAAGACATCAGCTGTCAGGTCATCGACGTCTTCCGCCGACAACTTCAGGCTGTGGGCGTGGGCCGTATGTCGAATGACCTGGACGATCAATCCCGAGTAGCGATCAATGAACGCACTCCACGATCCGGGCGTGCCCGACAGTAGACTGTTGATGAGTTCGCGATCTTTTTCAGTCAATGGCATCAGTACAGAATCCGATTTTGCAGGACTCACGACGGTTGTCTCGACCGCCGTCTTGTGCCCCCATCTGAATGGCGGCTATCCTTTCATACGCTGAAAGATGCAATTTATGAGATAACGCCGCCTCAATTCTGGCAAAAGTCGCCAAAGAGCTCCGACGTCACTTAATATTGTGTCGCAGGGGACGTCTGGGGGCAACATATCCTTAGTTCAGCCCGTATTTTGCGTTCTGAAATGACTGATTATCATCAAACTTTCTCCACTCCCCGCGAGCCGAACAGGACTTTGTCGCCGCTTCCCCGCGCTATATCCATCGAGACTCCGTCTCAATTCGGCTATGGAGGTTTTGTGAAGGAAGCTGAGATGGAAATTGTCGACATCAATCACGTAAAACGCCTCAAATTCAAGTGCGACTTGCACCATTCATATTTGCCCTGATACGTTCCCACTCGTCGTTTTCGATGGAAACACGGGTCCAAGCCAGAAATTCGCACCACCAGCAGACGTTTCACTGTCGATGGTGGATCTGATAATCCCTCGGAAAGGTAGAGAAATGACTCACATCGTGGCTGAACCATGCTTCAACTGTAAGTACACAGACTGCGTTGTCGTGTGTCCGGTCGAGTGCTTTTATGAAGGCGAAGCCATTCTGGTGATTCATCCTGAAGAGTGCATCGACTGCGAAGCGTGTGTACCGGAATGCCCGGTCGAAGCGATCTTCCATGAAGACAACCTTCCCGAGCAGTGGGCGGGTTACACGGAACTGAATGCCGAAATGGCTTCGCAGTGGCCCGTGATTACTGAACAGAAGACTTCCATGGCGGAAACCGACGGACAGTGTCCGTCTGCCTCGTAAGTCTGGCACTAATCGCCGACCAGTCACGGCTTCAAAAAACACTTGTCTTTGAAGTCGTTTTTCATGCGCCGAGACAAGTTGCGAGTCGGCGACCGTTGAGGATACCGCCGAGCCACCGGGTCGCACGAACTCCGCCAGCGTTCCGCCGATCGGAATGCCTCTACATCGCAACCACTCGGCGCGCCAGTTCCGAGATATTACTTCGCGGCCAGACGACCGGCACCGAATCCACTGCATCGTCACTCACGACAACAGCGATACTTGCATCTGAAGCGGCGTACGGAGCGTCGCTTACCTTGTTCCGCCACACTTCGAGCTTCGTGGCCGTCGTGCTCAGATCGCCTTCGACCAGAATCAGGTCACAGTCGTTGAACATTATGTTGAACCGGGCGTAGCGTGTGTCCTCGTCCTCATCACGTGGTACGGGAACGAACGCGGCGGTCATCTGTGACGACAGAATCCCGACGCCAGCGGCGCCCGACTCTCGGTGCTGGTGTGAGTCTTTTCCCGGTGTATCGAGTTCGTGGTCGTGGTGAGTATGTTTGATCGTCGCCACCTTGTGGCCTTGGCGAGTCAGCTCACGTACGAGCTCACAGACTAATGTTGTTTTACCGGAATTCTTGCGTCCCACGATGTGAATTCGGGGCACCTTTCGGATCGCGAGTTGACTTTCATGACGGTCGGCATCAGTCACGCTGCACCTGCCTGTTCCGCGCGGATGGTGACCTTTGTGCTTTTGAATCCCGGTGTCTTTGATAGCGGGTCGACAGTGTGTGGCACCAGCACGTTGGCTTCCGGATAATACATCAGCACGTTCCCTGCCCGAACGTCGTATTCACGAACCAGCAGCATCCGCAATTCGCCGGTGTCGCTTTTGACACGGATGTGCTGATCTGTCGTCAGCCCCAGTTGTCGGATGTCGTCTGCATTCATTAACACGACGTCACGTCGATCCTGGCCGCGATACAAATCTTCCTCTTCATAGACAACACTGTTGAACTGGCCTTCAGAACGTACGGTCATCAGGCGAAACTCATCCTGCGCAAAATTTCGTTCCGGTAATGGTGTCGAGTGAAACCTCGCTTTGCCGCTTTCCGTTGGGAAATTGTATTGCTCGATCGCCCGCCCCGTGACGTGGAATTCCCGTTTGTCGGATTTGATGCCCGTCATGTCCTCGTAGCCTGGTACCAGTTCACCGATGAGTGTCTGCAGTGCTGCATGGCTTCTCAAGTGTTCGAAATCTACGCGGCTGTCCATCCCAAAGACACGCCTTCCAACGTCTGCGAGGACCGACACCTCACTGCGGGGCCCTGCGAAACGAGCCGCGCCACCATCGCTCAGTCGCACGTAGCTGAACATGGATTCCTGAGTCGTGGACTGCGGCTCTTCGTCACGCGGCAGCACCGGCAGGATCAGAGTATCCTGTGCTCGCCCCCACGCATGACCTGTATTCAACGTAGTCGACATGTAGACGAGTGTCCTGAGACGACTCATCGCTTCCTCAGCGTACTGCAGATCCGGATTGCTGCCGTACAGGTTCCCGCCCAGACACAGAGAAAAACCCATCTCTCCGCGGTGAGCCGCATTCATGCAGGCCATCGTGTCATAGCCGGGACTCGTGGGCGCTTTGATCTTCAGTCGTTCCTCCATCTTCTGCAGCGCCGCAGCCTTCAGTGCCGGAGTCACGCCAACGGAACCCAGCCCCTGTACATTGCTGTGTCCTCGGATAGGCATCACGCCGGCCCGGCGGCGTCCCACCATGCCTCGCAGCAACGCCACGTTGGCAATCATCTGTACGCTGTTCGTGCCATGCAGGTGGTGAGTGATTCCCATGCACCAGCCAATGACCACGTTCTTGGCAGAAATGTACTGCTCCGCAATCAGCTGAATCTGTTCACGCGACACACCGCTGCAGGAGACGATTTCGTCCCATGATGTGGCTTGGGTCAATCGGCGAAATTCCTCAAACCCTTCTGTGTGGCGGTCCAGAAATACCTGATCCTGCTGGCCGCGGTCAAGGACTTCCTTCGCGACTCCCAGCAGCCATGCGATGTCTCCACCAACGTGTGGTTGCACATAGCTGCTGGCAATTTCAGAACCGAACAGCAGACTCCGGGCGTCGCTGGGAATCCTGAAGTTCATCAATCCGATTTCCTTAACCGGATTGACCACAATTACCTTTCCGCCACGGCGCCTGATTTCCATCAGTGCTTTCATCAATCGCGGGTGATTCGAGGCTGGGTTAGCACCGATCAGAATGTACAGGTCTGTGTGATTCAGATCGTCCAGACGAACGGTACCGGCCCCCGTGCCGATGCTGGAACCCAGTCCCACCCCACTGGCCTGATGACAATAGTAGCTGCAGTTATTGACGTAGTTGGTCCCGAACAGACGCGATATCAACTGCAGCAGGAATCCGGCCTCGTTGGAAGACCGACCGCTGGCGTAGAAAAAACTGCGATCGGGGCCGGCCGACGTCATGCCGTCTGCCACCCGCTGCAGGGCCTCATCCCAGCCGATCGGCCGATAACTGGAAGCTCCTTTTTCCAGCACCACGGGTTCGGCAATGCGCCCGCAGTGTTCCAGCTGACGAGATGTCATGCTGCGGAGTTTGTGAATGTCATATCGCTGCCAGAACGATGACGGAATAGCGCCCTGCAGGTCCGACGCCATGGCCTGAAAGGATTTCTTGCAGACTTCCGGAAAATGGCCGCCTTCGTTCACCATCCCGCCACGCTGACCGCCCATTCCAACTGCGCAGGTCCTGCAGGCATTCTTCGACCGCATCGCTTTCCATGTCTTCCACCAGCCGACTCGACTGGCCAGACGCATGCTGTATCTGATTGCTTTCCAGCCGCCACCGCTGCGTGGTCTCTTCATGTCTGTTGCCATTTCCCTTGTGTACGAAAGGTTAGAGACGTCAGTATCAGATCGCAGGCCCCGAACCAGCTGCTGTGCCGCATCAACTGTTCTGCGGCAGAACCTTAGCCGTCGGCCGTGGTCAGCAATGACATCACAACCGTGACGACATCATTGTCGGCGACTTCCTGTTGTGAACCATCTGCCAGCCCCTTAAGCTGCCAGTTTCCAGCTTTAAATTCGTCAGCACCGGCAATCAGGGCGACTTTGAACCCCTTCCGATTGGCATATTTCATCTGTTTACCAATGCCCCTGGCCTCCGGAAAGACTTCGACACCGATTCCAGCCGCACGAAGCCGACGGGCCATAGCGATATAATCACTGGCGCGGCTGCGTTCAAACATTGTGACCAGCACCGGCGCCGGTGTGGCGGCTGTTCCTGTCATGCCAAGCTCTTCCAGAGCGGCCAGCATGCGGTCGAGACCCAGGCTGGCTCCGACACCGGGAAGTTTCTGCGACGTAAACTTGGCTGCCAGATTATCGTAGCGGCCGCTGGAGCAAACGCTGCCAATCCCCGGCAGATCCCCCAGAAATGTTTCGTAGATCGTTCCCGTGTAGTAGTCCAGTCCTCGAGCTATCGATACATCCAGCACCACGCGTCCATCCGGCAGACCACAATCGCTGACGGTCTGAAAAAGTTCGCGCAGGTTGGCCAGTCCCGTCTCGCCGACCTCATTGCCGGCAAGCATGGTTTCCAGCGACGAAATGACATCCGCAGGACTGCCCTGCAGTTGAGCCATATCGAGCACACTGTCCGCCTGCGTTTTGCTGATGCCGACTCTGTCGACCATTTCGTCCACAACTTTGTCTCGACCGGTCTTGTCCAGCTTGTCAAGCACTCGAAGGATGCCCGTCGCCTGATCTTCCAGACCGTTCTTCGCAAGCAAACCATTCAGGACCATGCGGTTGTTAACTCGCATTGTGAACCGTTCGATTCCAATTCGTTCGAACAGATCATTAATGACCATCAGCGTTTCGATGTCGGCGGCATTGCTGTCGCTGCCTATGGTGTCAAAGTCGCACTGCATGAACTCGCGATATCGACCTCGAGCAGGCCGCTCCCCTCGCCAGACCGGACCGATGTGATATCTGCGAAACGGTGTACCGAGTTCCTGAATGTGCTGAGCAGAGTATCGCGCCAGCGGCACGGTCAGATCAAACCGCATAGCCACGTCGCGATCGCCCTGGTCCGTAAATCGGAAGACCTGTTTGTCTGATTCTTCGCCGCCTTTCCCCAGCAATACCTCAGCATATTCCAGTGCCGGCGTATCAATGGGAGCGAAGCCGTAGCTGCGATAGACAGACCGAGCGGTTTCGATGAGGTGTTCACGGGCCATCATCTGGTCCGGCAGGAAGTCACGAAACCCGCGAAGCGTCTGCGGCTTAATTCTTTTAGCCTTGGGCTTGTCTCTGGACATGTTGCAGCGTTGATCTGTTTTGGACAAGTAGTCGAATTGCTGTGCGCGGAGCGTGGTGTGTGAATCACAGGTTGTTTCAGAGACACCTGCTCCGCCGAATCGTTCGAGCGAATTACGCTCCGGTCACAATCCCAGTGCCGTACAGGATTGAAATGTAACCAATGCGGCCACATAGGCCATCGCTGACATGTAGACGAGCTGGAAAACGGCCCATTTCCATGAACCGGTCTCGCGTTTGGTTACGGCCTGAGTAGGCAGACACTGCATCGCCAGCACGAAAAAGGCCAGCAGGCTGAAGCCGGTGGCTTTCGTGAATACAGGACTTCCGTCCGGCCTGGTCTGACGCTGCAGCGTCTCGACAAGCGTGGCTTCGTCATCAGCCGATTCTTCTCCGATTCCGTAGACGATGGCCAAAGTCGAAACCACGACTTCTCTGGCTGCAAATGACGTCAGCACGCCGACGTTGATCTTCCAGTCAAAGCCGAGCGGACGGAAGATTGGTTCCACCAGTCGACCTGCGCGTCCCGCAAACGAATACGCCAGCGCTTCCTGTGCGCCAGCCTGCTCAGCCGTGACTTCGCCAGAGGTGGCAGCCCCCGTGTCCACATCCGGCAGTTTGGGATACGTCGCCAGAACCCACAGGATAACGGAAATCATCAAGATCACAGTGCCGGCCTGGCGAACAAAGACCGTGCCTCGATCGATGACTGCAGCCACTGCGTTTCGCAGGCTGGGAACACGGTAGGCGGGCAGTTCGATAACCAGCGGAACTGCTGAGCCTTGCAGAATTGTCTTCTTCAGACACCACGCAGAAAACAATGCTGCGGAAATTCCCAGAACGTACGCACCCACGAACACCATCGCTGCGCTGGACGGTGAATCGCTGAACAGCAGCGCAGCGATCATTGTGTAGACCGGCAGGCGAGCAGAACAGGTCAGCAATGGCAGCACCAGAATGGTCACCAGGCGATCACGCCAGTTTTCGATCACTCGCGCGGCCATGATTCCCGGGATGGCACATGCATGAGCCGACAGCATCGGTACAAATGCTTTTCCTGGCAATCCCACAAACTGCATAAGCCGTTCCATCACAAAGGCGGCTCGCGCCATATAGCCGCTGTCTTCCAGCAGTGAGATAAAAAAGAACAGAATGCAGATCTGCGGCAGGAAAATGACAACTCCCCCGACACCGCCGATCACTCCGTCAATCAGCAGACTCCGAAAGTCTTCCACAGGCAGCAGTGACACTGCTGCGGCTAAGGCGATGGCCATTACGCCGCTCCTGCGATTCCAGCTTATACCGGCAGCCGCGTAACCTGCCGTGAACAGAATCATCGACAGAAAAAAAACAGTGCCAAACCACAGTCCGGCAGGCAATGGGGCTTCCGGGATCAACCGATCAGCGGCGGCACCTATGGCGCTGAAAGCTTCATCGACCATGTCCATCGGAATACTGGCCAGGGAAAAGATCAGGTAAAAGACAACCAGCATGATACTCAAGAATGCGGCGACCCCAACAAACGGGCGCGTCAATACGCGGTCGATCGCATCCGTCCGTCGCCCGTGTGTGGGGGGAGCCTGAACGTTCGCGTCTGACACGCGTTCGGCCCAGTCAAAGCGGGCTGCGAAGGTGCAGCCTGTACACCCCGCGGTACAGGACTGATGATCCTGGTTAAGGATCGGCAGTTTTTCGGAAAGTGACTCATCAACAATTCGGCAGAGCGTGTCCAGGCCTTCGCCTGTGCGAGCGCTCACGGGTACGACCGGGCTGTTCAATGCGGCTGACAGCTTCGATATATCAATCTTTATATCGGCACTGCGTGCTGCATCGAATTGATTCAGAGCCACGACTGTCGGCAGTTGAAGATCCAGTACTTCACTGGCCAGAACCAGATTGCGTT
The DNA here is from genome assembly GCA_029247265.1 of Fuerstiella sp. Classification (GTDB taxonomy): domain Bacteria; phylum Planctomycetota; class Planctomycetia; order Planctomycetales; family Planctomycetaceae; genus Fuerstiella. The sequence continues at coordinate 1,749 of JAQWLN010000165.1, read as the reverse complement.
CCAGATGTGTGGCGTCCAGAACAAGCACGACGACGTCCGGAGCCGGCGTCCCTTCAAGTCCGCCCGCCAGGACCTTTGCCGTGACCTTCTCTTCCGGGCTGACTGCCTCCAGACTGTAGAGTCCGGGAAGATCGACGATCTCAGCAAATCCACTTTCCAGCTGCACTCGTCCGCTTCTCAGATCGACAGTAATTCCGGGAAAATTAGCGGTCCTAGCACGCAGGCCGGTCAGTTTGTTGAACAGCGTCGTTTTGCCGGTATTTGGGTTGCCAACCAAAGCAACCATGGCCCCGTCGGAATTCGCCGCACGAGGCGAACGTGCGGATGCGTCGGATTCCTGACAGATCTCAGTCACAGTCATCTCCGTCGCACTGAGCGTTTGCCGCACTCATAACGTCATCCGCATTTACGCGATCACTGTCCACAATCACGCTGGCAGCCAGTTCACGTGATAATCCAATGCGTGCTCCTACCACCCGCAGAATCATAGGGTCGCCGGATTGAACGATCGTTAGGTGTCGACCACCGCAAATCCCCATGCGTTTCAGACGAACGACCGGCTCTCCCTGCCCTGTGATCTCAACGCAGCGGAATGTGCCGGGGCCGGCGTGGGACAGAGTTATGTGAGACATGGAACGTTCATTGGAGGGTATGAGCTGGTTAAGCCTATGGTGCTGTCCATGGGCAATTAGCGGGAATCTGCACGCAGAATCCTGGCAGAACAGACGTCAAGGAGTGACTCCCGTTCTGCCCGCGTTTTGGGGAGGGTAAGCAAGTTCGGCCATATTCATTCGTGCGATGCACCCACATAACAGGAAACTTCGCGTTAGTACTTTCCAGGATTCAATTGACGTGGCGGGCGACGCCTGCGCAGATCCAGCCCGGACAAGAAATTTCATCTTCAGGCGGGCTTTGATCAAATGGGCATGTCACAACAAAACAGCCCCGAAAAAGTGTTAGTTCAGAATCAAACCGCCCTTTCGAGTCAGCCGCAGGCGATAGAGCTTACCGTCATGTTCGATCACGACCTCCTTCTGCCCCTTAGACAGCTGTTCAAAACTGACTTCACCAGGGCGTTGAGCTGGCTTGGGTGCCGGCGGTTTGCGGTCTGATTGATCATTCCGGGCAACGGTCACGGATCAGCACCAATGCGAACCAAGGTTGAGACTGCCGGTCTGCGGCGTCTTTAGAAAAAGACCAATTAGGCCAAGGCTGGACCTTGATCCCGCCGAGATGGGGAGTAGGATAATGAGATTGAATCTCAATGTCAACACACCGCAGCCAAAGCCAGCCAGATTGCTTCATTGCACAGCCAGCCACGCTCGGAGTCGGCCGCCTTCATGCTGAAGGGGCGCTTACCTCTGAATTCCTCAGGAAAGGGATCGTGCAATGAAATCCGCGCAACGTAATCAAAAGGCAGGGTTTACACTTATTGAGCTGCTGGTCGTCATAGCGATTATCGCTATTCTGATTGCTCTGCTGTTACCAGCTGTCCAGCAGGCCCGGGAGGCTGCTCGACGTACTCAGTGCAAGAATAACCTCAAGCAGATCGGGCTGGCGTTACACAACTATCTGGATGTGTTTACTGTTTTTCCACCTTCGTTCGTGTCCGACGGTCTCGGTGTTTCCAGCGGGACTCCGGGAGGCGAATGGTCGGTTCATGCCAGGATCCTGCCGTATCTGGAGGAAGCAAACCTGTACAGCCAGATGGACCTTAAACTGTCATACGGGGATCCGGTCAACGAAGGA
>JAQWLN010000150.1 GCA_029247265.1 Fuerstiella sp. | reverse complement strand
TTCAGCGCGTTTCGCAACGCGACCATCAGTTGCCTCAGGTCGCTCGGATACACCAATATCGCAGCAGCACTCAGAGAAAACGCCCTCAAAGTCAACGACCTTCTACCCAAACTGGGCATCTTGTAAGAGAGGCTTGCCCTGGTAAGAAGCCGACCTGTAACGCCGCCCCTACTGACCGGAAATCTCAGCGGGCGCTACGGCCCGGTGCTCCCGAGCGGACAGATACGCCGCATCAACCAGCGCCATGGTCGCCAGGTTTTCCCGACCACTGCAGGACGGTTCCGTACCGGTTTCCACAGCTCGCAGAAGATCAGCCATCGGACCAATGAACGCATCGGGAAACCAGACGGAATCCCACTGCGGCTGATGCCATTCGTCGGAATCCGTTGTGGTGTAGTCCAGAGTGCTGGGCGTGCGATCGGGGTAATCCGGCCAGCCGATTGTTCCGCGAGCCATCCCTGTTGTCCCTTCAACCCGCCAGCGAATGCCGATGTCACTGGCCGCGCCCTCACGCGCAGGACCGGCCCACACGTCGTCCCACGAAGATGCCCGCGCTCCGGAATCGTACTCCAGAATATACAGTGCAATGCCGTCGGAATGTTCAAATTGCTGTGCCGTTCGGGGGTCCGGACGCACACTGGCGAATATGCGATCGGGGTCGCCGAGCCAGTACCTGAACGTATCCAGATGATGGATGCTCATGATCCGCAGCGTGACCCATCCCTGTCGCTGCTGCCACGGCATCCAGTGCGGTATTGCTCGCATGTCGATTGTCGCCAGCACCGGGTCGCCGAGTTTCCCGGTGTGCAGCAGATGATGGCACGCTCTGACAGACTGGTCGTAACGCATGTTCTGATTCACCGCCAGCGTGACGCCCGCCTGCTCGCACAACTGAACAATCTGCAGTGCTTCCGCAAAGTCCCGGCCCAGAGGCTTTTGAGCAAGAATGCCTCGCAGGTGGTGATTGCGGCTCAGCGCTGTACGGATCGTATCGGCCTGCAGGTCCGGCGGTACGGCAACGTCCAGAATCTGAACATCGGAACGATCGCAGAGTTGCTCGACGGAATCACAGACTGCAGCAATGGAGTGTCTTTCGGCGACCGCTTCAGCATTTCGTCGGGTGCGAGATGTGATGGCGACCGGATTGAGTCCATGCTGGCGATAGGCCACAAGATGGCAGTCGGCCATAATGAACCCGGAACCCACGCAGCCGATTCCCGGCGTCGTATCGGCCGGCAATTCCACATGGATCGACTGCAACAGCGACTCGTCGGTCATTGAATGGCCCCCCTGACAGAACGTGCATGTGCGGCGACCCGGGTTGATCGATCAGGAGTCAGGACGGCAGATGTTCGTCAGACGCCTCTTCCATAGCGGCCAGCTGAGCATTGCGCGTCATGCGGTAAAAGCTGATGCCGAAGCCGGTGAAAATCGTCGCCGGCATGCCAATCATGAACAGAATGCTGTACATGTAGGCCTTGGGACGGTTGCTTTCAGTCTCGTTGGCAAACTTACAGTTTGGGCAGGCCGTTGCGCTGGACATCCCGATGGTGCCCAAACCGACAAGAATGGCCGTCAAAAAGAAGCACTTCCGCAGAATATCTCGCATCACAAAAGCTCGCCTGAAAACGACCGGCCTAGTATGTATGTCAATGTAAGCACAAATTCGTCATAATAACAGCGTCAACTGTCGCCCCATTAGACGATTCTCAGTTGCGAAACCTGTGTTTCTGGGGGCGGAAAAAGCAGTGCCACCTGCCACTCAGAGAAATCCGAGCTGAATGAGGCGGCGAATCAGCAGCCTCATCACCCCGCCATAATACAGGTTCCGGCCACTTTTCATTCAGTTCCACAAAACCATTGAAACCGCGTCCGACAGTGCTTCGATAGGGCAGGCAACAGAACATCGGCACGTTTTGCGCGTGTCAGACGAGCAGTGCCCTCAGGAAACAATGCCGACATCGCCCATCGTTCAATGATGCACATTTCTGCTGCCACCAGCACCACGACGGATTATGCGTTTCGAAAACAATGCTGAAGCGGCACAATTTGGTGGGGTCGCACCGGTCGGGGTCCGAAATCAATGTCAGGGGGATTCTCCGTCGGCATGCGTCGGCGAGAGAGGTTAGAAAACTGCGGTGTGTCGAGGGGGGCCTCGGACATGGCTGAACACTGCACACACCAGCGTGTGCAGTGCGATTTAAGATCGTGACAGCCGAATCCAGGAGCTATCGACGCAATGGGAACAGTCTCAGTGCACTTTCATAAACTCTGTTCTCCGGCAATCGCCCTCACCTTTGTGGCGAGTCTCAGTGTCAGCGAAAACGCGAACGCAGCACCACGACTGGAAGAACTGGCCCGCAAGGTGGGTGTCACGATTCTGGCGGATGCCACCTCCGGGAAGGATGTACTGGCATCCACAAGGAAGCGCATTCCGTATAGAAAAATGTCCAGGCCCGCGCAGGTGCGCGCAGCACATATTCTGGACAACGTTTCACAGTATCGCCGAATGCCCAGTCTTCAATATCCGATCAATCCAGATATCTACCAGTATCTGATCAATCACCCGGACGTTGCGATCAGCACCTGGCGCGTCATGGGAATCTCAACATTGCAGATGTGGCAGACGGATGAGTTTGAATACGAAGCAAAAGCGACAGATGGTTCCACTGGTACCGCGGACATTCTCTGGCGCGACGGCAATCAATGCTTGTTTGTCGTCGAGGGGAAATATCAAAGCCCGCTGCTGCCTGGATCCATTGAAGCATCAGCGCTGGTCTGGCTGCAATTTCGGTTCGTCAAAGGTAAAGACGGTTCACAACTGGTCAACCAGCAGGTTGAAACGTTTCTGTACTTCCCGTCTGCCGCCATCGATACCATCGCGAAACTGACCTCACGGCTAACCAATTCCATCCTTGATCGCAACGTCTTTGAAGTATCGTTGTATGCCCGTATGATGACCAAAGCAGCGGAGAAGGAACCGCAGTGGATCCAGCAGCTCGCCCAGCGAATGGACGGTGTGCCGCCTGAACGCCTCCGGGAATTGGCGTTGATCTCTCGCCGCCAGAATCCGACGACCACAACGATGCGACCCGTTTCGACCGGAAGACCGGTTGGGGCGTCAAACCTGCCAGCGTCAGGAGAGTTCCACGCCTTCGAAATGTCGCTGCAACAGGTCGTTTCACTAGTGCCAGTAGTGCCAAATGCGGCGCAGCGTTCCGCTTTGAACAGTCAACCCGTCGATGCAGACCCACCAGGTAACTTGAGTCCGGATCAGATTGTCTCACTCAAGGACCGAACAGCCGTCCCAAAGCCAAAGACTTACACTCGGCTGGCGGTGCACTACGGCAATCCGCACCCTCAGTCCGGCAGCAGCGGTGCTTCAAGCATGCAGAAACAAACGTCTGAAAACCCATCTGCAGAAGATTCATTGAAAAGTCGCGCTGACCTCTCCGTCACACAGCTGACCTCTCCGTCACACAGCTGCCCGCGACGGTGACCGCAGCGGAGGTGCCTGGCCCCCAAACGGAGCTGACACATTCGGAAAGTGTCCCCTCAATGCCACCGCGGTCCGCAAGCAAAGGCGGTCCTCAGCCACCAGCCGACGACAACTGAGTCCTGCCGGTATTCGCTGCCGCGTAACGCGGCGTATATTGCGACTGACTCGGCAGCGTTCGGAACCACACGTCTTTATGCGGCAGCTCGTGCGTTTGCATAGAACCGAAGGGAAGACAACGTCGGCTCCATGGCCCCGAGACGTGAAACCCGAACGGAGTATTTACTATGCAGCTGCTTTCAGCGTACGGGATTGCTGTGCCCAACTGACCCAGTCAGTGACCTCTTCCAGGTCGGGCTTCCTGCGCCCCCGAATAATCCGTTCCCCCTCACTGGTCTCAGAAAACGGCCCGACAAGTGCAAACAGGTCCACAGGCCGCTTCTCGGACAGCTTCTCCACTTCATTAATCCCGCAAGCCACCAGAATCTGCGAATCGTGGCCGCGCAGACCTGGAACCATGCAAACCAGGCGTGCCTGAGACTGCCACTGCGCAACGGTGTCACCCGAAACTCGACGATTGCCAAGCCGTTCCGCCACAGAGTCGGGACTGGCATTCAGCAGATCGTTCACCGTATAGACGCCGACCGTTGCCAGACGTTCCGCCGTCCTGGGACCGATCGATGGGGCAGCTTCGACATCTGCTGATCGGTTCAAATGGAACGTCAGATCCGGTGTTCCGGCCACATCCTCGCGATTCCCTCCCTGTAATGTCCGATAGGACGCAGAGTGCCGCGCCATTCTTTGCCGCCGACGTCTCTGCCTCTGTTCCCGCAGACGACGTTCGTCGTCCGAAAGCCCGGGGCGTTTGGCACGTCGAGTCGTGTTTTGATCGCCGGACAGACTCGGGCGTCGTCTTAATCCTGATGTTCCAGCCACCGCCGACTCCAGAAGCTGATCACCACCTGACTCGGATGAATCGACAAAGAACCGAGAACGTGCTCGCCGAGCGTCGGCAAGCAGTCGCGAGTGCTGAGACCAACGACTCCAGCTGATGGCCTGTTGGCGGTCCAGAGTTCGACCGGATCTGCAATACCGTGCTCCGCCCGGCGACTGTTGAAATGCTGCCACCATCTCGTACACCGTCTCGGGGCGCATCCGGCTGAGCTCCACGGTGCTTTGAATTCCGGACGCGTACAGCAACTCAGCGTCACTGCGGCGCAGCATTGGTATCAGCGTAGACAGTTCTGCCTGACCTCTCCACGCACGGATTCGGTCGGTGCTTATCGAGTAACCTCGATCACGATATCGCTGCTCCTGATCCTCGACGGACAGCGACAGCAATTCGCCGATGTGACTGATTCCGGACGCGCGAATTGCCTCAAGTTCAGCAACGGTGAGCCCGGACAAATCCTCGACCGAACTGTCCACTTCCAGGTAAAACAGCCAGTTTGTTGTTTCCGTAGGCACCGCCATTTCGACGACTGACGGTTGTGGCGGCACATAGGCGGCTACTGACACGGGCGGCTGAACAATTTCCGGCGTCACCGCAGATTCCTCCGCGACCAGATGCTGAATACTTGCATTCTTCTGTGCCAACAGATCACAAACCTCCCGTTGGCAGGTAAAGAATATGATCTGCTGCCCGCCCGCAGCTACCTCCATTAACAAATCCGCCGCGGCCGACGCTCGGTCGTCGTCGGTCATGATAAAGACATCGTCCAGCAGCAAAGGAACTCGCTCACTGTCTTCGGCCCGATGCTGCAGGAGTGCCAGACGCAGTGCGAGTGCCACCAGATCACGGTTCCCTCGACTGAGTTGCTGAAGAGTCTGAAGATCCGTCGACTGCTGTGTTGCTGCCAGAATCGTTGTCCCGGTGGGGTCTGCAGACAGTCGACAACACTCGCCTTCAGTAAGTCTGGCAATGTATTCAGACGCGACATCCAGCACACTGTGTGCCGGAAACAGTCCAAGACGTTCAATGACTGCCTGCAGGTTGGATTCCGTTTCTTCCAGCACGCGGCACCGGTCAGTCAGCAACTGAAGCTGAGCGTCCGTCTCCGCAATCTGCCCCTTGATTCCGTCCAGATCCTGAAGACGCGCAGATGATTTCAGCGTCTCCTGCAGTGCCGACTGGTAGTCCTCGTGCCGATCGACATCAGACGATATCTGCCTCTGCTCACGCCGCAGATCATCAAGGACCTGCCGTTCGCGCGACAGTGCCGCTTCGACCTCGACAATGGAGCCACAAACCGCGTGACCAGCGTCATTCGCTCGATAACGGGCATGCGTGTCTGAGTCGCAGGGTGAATCATATTTGCCACTCAAAGCAAGAACGTCCGCACTGCGGTCCAGCTCCTCCCTCAGGGCATCAATCTGCCCCTGCAGGACAGCGTCGAGGTGCTGAATGGCGTGCAGCGTCCTCTGGCCGAGAATTGATTCAAGCGAAGTCTGATGAGACGCGACTGCGGATGCGTGCCGTGCCACATAGTCACATAGTGAAAACACCTCACTGCGAATGTTATCTGCCAGTAATTCTTCGTCAGCGACTTTCAAATCCACCCCAAAGTCTGTGGCCCCCATTCGCTGTTCCAGCCGTGATACGATGGCGAGAACCGACACCAGCGAATCCTGACACTGAAGCGGTGCCGTTGCCTCGGTTGTCAACTGTGCAACTTCACGCTGCACGGCATCACGAATATCTGTCCAACGCTGTTGACGCGTGACAAGCTCCGAAATCCGATCGGTAATCGACTGAGTGGGCAGTTCGACAATATTTCTCTTCATCAGCCTGTCGAGTAGTGTCTCCAGCCGCTCAACTTCAGCACACACCTCATGAGTCCTGAGACCCAGATGTGTTGCAGAGTCTCTTAATCCCCGCAACTCGGCCTCTGCACGCGAAATCTGCTCCGGAATCTGCTCCGGAATCTCGGGAGCAACGCGTCGCATCCTGGCCAGTTCGTCAGTTAATTCCTCACGATGCCCCTGCAATTCCGAAATCCTCTGACGCAGTCCGCTGTTCACTCCATCGCCCTCACGCTCCTGAACGGACTGCATGATGGCCTTTTGGGCGCGACGGATCTCCTCGTCCGTGGAAACGCCAGAGTTATCCAGACAAAGTCGCGTCAACAAATCGAAGCGAACGGCTTCCTGTTCACCTACACTAAAGACTTCGCGGTATGTGTTCTCATTAGCCCATTCCGGAAGATCGCCATTGCGAACGGTTACAGGAATCCCCGTCACAAGATCCACTGCGGATAATTCTTTCGAAACGCCATGACTCCGTTCGCGGGTCAGACGCAGCGAACGCCCTCGCGATTCGAGAGAAACCGAACCTCCATACCGCCCATCGTCCACCTGAAAGGCCTGATGCTCAGCCGTATAACCAAACAACACCCCCCGCAGAAAATGAACCAATGTGGTCTTTCCTGTGCCACTGCCCCCGTAAATCACTGTCAGTCCCTGCGAAAGATTCCGCAGTTCCAGATCGTCCAGAACACCAAATTGCTCAACACAAAAATCAAGAAAACGCATAGCACATCCTGTCTATCCGAATGACTTAAACTCCAGACGCCACAGGAACCGGTACAAAACATTCCCAGCCACGCCACCATCACCTGATCAACATTACCTCATCATGCAGCAGGTCGAAGCAGACTTAACCCCATCAATAGTTCCCGCGACACACCGCTTCCGTCTTTCGAAGGGATGCCCTGACCAACGCCGCCGGTCACGTTGGAACTGTTCCGGCAGCCGTTAACAACATCGATGTATTCTTCGGCCGCGACACCGCACGGTGACGTAACCTTTAATACAGCGGACTCACTGAAGCAAACGCTTCGCGGCCAGAAACCACGATGCCCTCCCTCCAGAAACTGACGTAAACGTTTTAACAGATTCAGTTCGCCCAGATCCGAAACACCGCGCAGATCAGTCGTCACTCGAGTCTGCAGCAGCCAGTCAACAATCACCGTCTGGGTGCTGCGCCGATCAAGCGAGCGCGACGTACGACTGATCTCGGCAACCAACTCATCCACCGTCGAAACTTCCGGAAGCGAAAGTTCTTCGGTGACGAAACGAATCACATCTGTGGCCAGAAATGTGGCCTGCATCTCTCGCGTTGGAAGATCAACTTCAACAAGTATGCATCCGCAGTCTGCTGATTCCTGAGTACTCACCGACTGCACTGGTCCTGCAGAAACTTTCAGACTTCCGTTTGCCGTGAGACAATCGGCGTTCACAGTCTTTGAGATCGCGGGAGCCGCCTGGTAAACGATACGATTCGGTGGAATACTCCCTCGATCATTTCCAATGGCGATGGTAAAGGACGTGTCCGGCGCGGTTGTGGCGGACACGGACTGCAGCCGGATACTGCCGCCACTCTCATGTTGAACGCCAATCGTTCCGCCGGGACGAACGACTATGTCGCAGACGTTTCGCAAAAATCCGGCGGACCTGGGAGAGTCAGCTGCAACGACGATCTTGATCCCGCGACGTTGCAAAGGTTCGAACTGCTCAGCCAGCCACCGAGAGATCGCCTCAATGTCTTCATCAGACTCAGCAACACTGCCCGCGATCAGCAAAAAATCAGCTCGTTGAGCAATCGTCGTCTGAATGAGATTCTTGACAGCCTGTCGCACGCTGCCTGTCGCCAGCCGGCGCAGCCAGTCTGGCGAATCTGCAAGCCCACCGACTGGTGTGTCCAATCGAAGGAAATCTGCATGAACAAACCTGACCGTCGCCATCTACGCTTCCCTGCATCCACAAACTGGCTACCCACCACTCTCAATCCTGCGACGTCCCGCCCATCCATGGAGGGGACTGCTGCACCGAACGCCGAACGTTAGCTGAAGCGCAAAAAGAGGCCTAGGCCATTCCGGCAGTTTCCGCCGAACGTCAGACGTCAAGAATAGGCCTTTCATGTAGAGCACATGTCACCCAGGGCAACATTAGGGGTGACTCCCAATGGGTAAAAACCCGCCGTTTTGCCACATCCTCCGACGCCACCCTCAGTTTGGCGCATGATTGGGTAAGGAGGCAAAAACGAAACAAAACGGAGGATTCGGCAAACTCGGAAAAGAATCGGGGCTAACCCCGACTCGCCGGCAATGCCGCAACCCAACGCTTTGGCAACTCGCCACAGAGACGAGTGTCTCCCCCTGACTGGAGAGCGTGCAAGGCTGTCCACGGAAACACACACCCTCGATCCTGAAGGTCACAACACGACCTGGCAGGCGTTCGACCACGACCAAGTGACTGAAAATGACTACAACGACGAGACGAAATTCCGGGCCGACTTCGGACCAGCCCATCCACGAATTCAGAGATCAGTTGATACTGGACAATCTCGGATACGTAAAGCATATCCTCGGAAAACTGCTGCATCAGCTACCTCTTGGAGTTGATGCGGATAACCTTGAATCCGCGGGCATTCTGGGGCTGATCGAAGCGGCATCCCAGTATGACCCGAGTCGCAATGTCGAATTCCGCACGTTTTCCTACCGACGAATACGCGGAGAAACCCTGGACGAGCTGCGTAGAAACTGCCCATTGCCACAACAAATGCTGCAGAAAATCACAACTCTGCGACATCTACGAAATCAGTTTCAGGGCACCGTCAGCGTTGAGCAACTGGCTGAGGCGTCAGGAATGTCAGTCAGCGAAGTCACGGAGTGCATACAGGGCGCCCGTCTGACCCGCCCCGACAGCTGGAGCGACACAGTCCGCGTGAGAGGCCACATCGGCGACAATGACAACCCTGGCCCAATGGAAACGGATGAGATGCGGCAGGTGCTTACCGACGGCATCGAATCGCTCCCGGATAAGATCCGTGTCGCCATCGCTCTGCACTACAACGAAGGACTGAAGCTGAAGGAGGTTGGCGAACTTCTGAGCCTGTCGGAATCACGCGTATCGCGGATCGTTGACAGCGCTAGAACGCGGCTGAAGGAATATGTGCGGCAACGTGGCTATTAGAGCCAATGCACCACGACACGTGGCGTATTCGGACGGGCAGGAATCACATATCGCAGGCCAGAACAGTTGTTTCGCGGCCGTGAATCAGCTTATCTCGCTGTCATCGCGATCACCGTGATCGTCAGGCGTCCGATTCCACAAGGACAAGCGGCAAAATCTCACCCGTGTTACTGACACGACTGTAGACGGTCTCATTGGCCGTGTGATATCCAAGCACGGCCCGAAGGTCCTCGCCGCGACGCAGACTTCTGTACAGCAGCAACTGCAGCAATCCAATTCGCACCCTGTATCCGGCGGCCTGCTGAGCCGTGACCGGAACCCGGGCTTCGGTCACCGTCAACCGACTCCAGTCCGCCTCCGCCGCACGTCGGTCAGGATGCCAGTCAATCACAAGCGGCACCGTAACACCGCCGGTGTGACAGGCGCACATCACAAGTTCCGAGCCAGCCCATTCGCAACTGCCCGACGTGTTCTGAATACGATCGTCGTCCAGCCAGACCGGCACGGCGCGCAACGAAACGGAATCTCCCTGAAGAATCAAATCCCGCGAGATCGAATTCGTTTCCACGTCAAATCCATCGACCAGTGAAAGCCGACTTTCAAAATCGATCTGCACGCCGGAATCTGGTGCAGTGACAGAGTCCGTCAGCACGGCAAAGTGCTCTTTTAATGACAGCATCACGTGCCGCACATGACGCAGACCGTCAGCAGACCCGGATTCCAACTCGGCAAAAGCAACCTCTTTGTCGCTGAACCAGCATGTACACACCCAGTCACCCGCGGACTTACAAACCTTGCCGTCGGCGATGATGTGATGCTTCCAACCGCCGCCAAAAGCCTGTCGCCCAAGAGCTGAAAGCCGCAGTTCCTGCGTCGACTGGCCCCAGTCAACTGACATGACGTCGGCATCAACCTGCAATGTATTCCTCAGAACTGCCGTCGTCGCCCAGTCAGATTGAGCACTGAGATTTCTCTTCGGCTGTTTCCTGTCATCCTTCGTAGACTTTGGCTTTCGCTGGCCGCCGTTTGCCAGCGCTGCGGCGTACGTTGTGAGACCTGTCTCGACATCCTTTTCTGTCAGACGCACCGCACAGATGAACAGGTCAATATCGGACGGAACCACGGTTTGTCCGCATCGATCAGCAGCTGCGTCGCAACTGACGAAGCCCTCGGAAGTCACCAACGCGGCAAGATGGTGGAGCGTTTTCAACCAGCGAGCTGTCGTCTGCTCATTACCCCATAACTGCCTGGACGCCTTCGCCCAGCCGAGAACCCTGACGAACGGGGCTAACCACTGTCCTGCATCCCGAGCAAGAGCGGCATCAAGTGTGCCGTCTGTGTCGGTCGACGCCTGTAGACAGTCTGCCGGACCTGTTTCAGAAGCAATCTGCCATGATCGTTGCGACTGCTGTGACTCCAGAAGCTGACTCATCAAAAATGGCACCTCAGCCCTGGTAACAATATCTGCAACCGAAGGAAGCGTTTCAGCACCGTCTCCCTCCTCGGCATCCGGCGGTAAGACTAAACAAAAATCTGACGCCGATATGCCCGACAAACGACAGAAAATCATCACCAGCTGCTCGCTCGAAAACCCGTCGGGATACCGCAACATCGCTTCACAGGCAACCAGCACGAACAAAGGCGATACTGGAGTCGGCGCAGCAGCGATGGCGGCAAGCTGGTTGATCAGCTCACTGTTGTGGCCGAATGTTTTCATCCCGCGGAACAGCTCAGAACAGCCGTCAGCAGAAAACATCCCGGTAGACCATGCAGCAACAAACGGCGTGTCGCCGAAGATCTTTTCGATCCTTTTCCGGACCTTTGACTGACTCTTGATAAAGGCAGACTGAAACGCCTGAGCATCGCCAGCCGAGGCTGCTTTTTTCATGGCGGAATCACCATTCTGATGAAACGACAGTTTCGCCAGGGATTGAGACGCAGCATCAGACATGTTCAACGTTACCTCTGTAATATTTCTCAACCTCGCCCGCACAAGCAGCATTGCGTGAGACAGTGTTCGTCTTTCGGTGTCAATGAATTCGCGCACACACGTGCCCGGCCGGATTCTGGCTACCCAAGACTCACGCGTTCTTCCGGATAGTTAAAACGGCCCGTCTCACCCGGAACGGTCATTGCCAGCAGCAGAGTAATCGGACCGACTCGGCCAAGAAACATCACCACGCATATGAGCAATCTCGACGGTAGTGACAGATCGGGCGTGATACCGGCAGAAACTCCGACAGTGCCAAATGCGCTGGTGGCTTCATACAGGTGATCGAGAAAACGATCCGGCTGCCGTTCAAACACGACCAGCAATCCGGTCGTCGCCATCACAATGAAAATTCCCACGGCGATCATGGACAAAGATCTCGCAACCTGCGTGGTCGGAATGCATCGTCCGAAGATTTCGACGCGACTACGTCCCCGCAACACGGCCAGAATGTTCAACATCGTCACTGCAAAAACGACAGTCTTCACCCCTCCACCCGTCGAGCCTGGCGCGGCTCCCACAAACATCAGGAATATGGCCATCAGCTTGGTCGCCGGATGCATCGCCTGATGGTCAACCGTGTTGAATCCCGCCGTACGAAATGTCATGGACTGGAACCATGCGTCCGCAAATCGACCTATGCCGGAAGCATCCGCTGGTGCTTCCAGCGACTCGAAAACAAACCAGCCGATCGTTCCGATCATTAAAAACAAGACCGCAGAATACAGCACAAGTCGAGTATGTACGCTTAGCCGCGGGCGCTGGCTTTCTGCATGAAACAACGATGCTGTGACACGACGATGCAGACCAATGGCCGCAAATCGCCAGATATCATGGACCACAGCAAAGCCCAGGCCACCCAGAAAAATCAGTGCGGTCAAAGGTCCCCACACCTGCCACTGCGTGCCCATACCCTGAAAACCCTCATCGCGCAATGAAAAGCCCGCATTACAGAACGCGCTGACGGAATGAAAAGTCGCTGGCCAGATTCTCTCCCGAAGCGGCATGTCTGACCACAGCCCCTGCAGCGATACAGCCCCTGCCGCTTCGACGCCAACCGTAAACAACAAAATCGTCAGTAGCAGCCGTCGAGAGCCCTGCACAGTTTCTGCATCGAGCATGTCTCGCAGCGTCCGAGCTTCACGATACTGCATCGCCCGGCGACCGCTCAAAACCGCCACGAATGCCCCAAAGGTCAGAATGCCCAGCCCCCCCACCTGAAACAGGCCAAAAATCACGGCGTGCCCCGTCGGACTCCAGTAACTTCCCGTCGGCACCACAATTAACCCGGTAACGCAACTTGCGCTCGTTGCCGTAAACAAAGCCACGTTCCAGTCGGCCGATTCGTTCACAGTCCCGGCCGGCGCCGCTCGACACACGGGCAACTTCAACAATAAAGTCCCCAGCGATATGACAACCAGAAACGACCCCACCAGCAGCACAGCTGAGTTCCGTGTCTTTGCCGCCAGGCTTCGACAGCCGGAAAGAATGCTGAACACCACAACAATTCCCAGAACAATTTCCGTCCAGGCACCGGAATGACTGCCCGAAGACTTATCGGCGTCGCACCAAAGCCAAAGCAACCCGATAATCCATACGGCTGGAAACACAGGATTGACCGAACCAACAGCCGTCATGAAGTTCGTCTGCCGAAATTCAAGAAACAGCCTGACACAGCGAGACAGCGAAAGCCACGACATCGCGCCCAGCAGCACCCACGTCATCTCTTTGACCCGAGCAGCCGAAACGTCGGCAAAGCCGGAATGCATTACAAGGACGCCCGCCCCAATAATAATGGCGACCAGCTCACTGCGGCGCAATCGCCCCGTCGCACCTGCCCATCTGGGCCAGGAAAAGCGATCTTGCAGCACTCCGTTTTCGGAATCGTGTTCCAGCATCGACGGAAATCAGACTGTAAGAACAGGTTGATCACTCACTGCATCAAACGTCGTCCCACCCATAAACAGACATCCGGCATTCGGATGACGCTGCTGCTGTTCCGGTTCCATGTGTTCGACGGCGGTCGTCAGTAACAGTTGTACCTGACCGTCAACATTGACCAGTTGAGGACAGGTGACTCGAGGTGATCCAGGGCAGGTCCATACGGACTGCAGTGCACCGGAGTCCAGACAGTATTGTCGAGCAACACCGAACTCGGGGTCACCAGGATCATAAAACGCCACGATCATGCTGTGACCATCCGGAGTGACAATCATGCCGTCAGGAAAAATCGGCTCCGATGTCAGATCGACCACCGTATCCGGTTCACCGATTGTGCCGGATTCAATATCGAGGGAAGAGCGTGTAATCGTCTTCGACGGCGAATCGATATCAATCAGATCCAGGATGCCGTCGTTCTGCCGTACCACAGCTTTGCCGTTGGAACAAATCTGATCATCACGCAGTTGAATCAGTGATCGGTCGCGCGATCGCCAGAGATACAATCCCGCTTTTTTTGCATTGAACTCCAGATCTTTGCATCCAAAGATCAGGTTATCGCCGTACACGACCCCGTCGTTGATGATCGTATTCTCGACGCCGCTGTCCACACCACCACACAGTTCCGTCCAGCCGTTTGTATTAGTGTCGAACAGGCCCAGAGACCGCTCGACACCTGCGACAAATACGCCCTGCTGTTTTGTCGGAAAAGCAAACCCCGGACGACCAGGCAGTTCAAAGCTCTGATTGCGGCCGGCGCCTGGATCCAGGATGTTGATTGAACCGACAGCAGAGGCGCCGCCATGCTGGATGGCGACCCAGCTAATGCGGCCGTCATCCAGTGAATACGGGCCTTCGGGCAGGAACCGCAATTCGCTGGATTCCGGTCGAAACAGAACGCTGCACTCCGTCGAAGTGGTCATTCCACAGTCTTCCGTTGCCAGTCTCGCTTGAAGGAAAGGTTGCACATCGCCATCCCTGCACAGGATCAGCGAAAACGCGCCTGCCATGAACCATGAGCAATCCGGTCACGAAGCGTGCAGGACGGCAGGATAGTCGGTCAGAACAAAATGACCAGCGGGTCACACGTGTCGTCGAGGCATCACGACACAATCAGCCCGCGTGCATCGTGTCCAGCGCATTCATTGCGGCTTTCTGCTCTGCCTCTTTCTTACTACGCCCCCATGCGCCTCCATATCGCTGATCGCCAATCTGTACAGCCATGTGAAACTCCCGAGCGTGATCGGGGCCGCGTTCATCGACAATCACATACTGTGGTACCAGGCTTCCATCACGCTGAATTTCTTCCTGCAGCAGACTCTTGTAATTCTCTGCGTCACCTTCGGAGCAGTTTTCGAGCTCCGTCCCGAATGCCCGCAGAATGAAATTTCCGGCCGCCTCGTATCCGCCGTCCAGATAGATGGCTGCGATCAGGGATTCCACCACAGCCGCCTTTAACGACTCCGGGATCGCCTGCAGCCCCTTGCCAACAAAAATGAGATGTTCCAATTCAAGACGTGCCGCCACCTGGGCACAGACCGCCCGACTGACAATGTGCGACTTCTGCTGGGTCAGCTGTCCCTCTCGCCGATCGGGAAAGTGCTGATAAAGATATTCGCAGATGACCATTCCTAAAACGGCGTCACCAAGGAACTCCATTCGCTCGTTGCAGTCCAGTCGAGTGACAGCGCACGAACTGTGGGTCAGCCCGCGCAGCAACAGGCTCTTGTCACGAAAACTGTACCCGATCCGATCTTCGCAGGTCAGCAGGATTTGTTCGCGGTCGGACGAAACCACCTCGGCAGCGTTGTTGTTATTGGACACTTGGTTCAACTGAATGATGGACAATGAAACAGGAAACGCGAATGGCAGTCGACAGAGAAAACAGGCACTCGGCGGTATCTTCAGCCGCAATCATAAGTTGAAGGGTCAATGCAACGAAACAACGACCCACAAAAAAGTGTGGCCCAGCCGGTGATTTCTCAGTGAATTCGCGAAAGTAGTGAAAATGACGCCGGTGCCCCTCTGTTGCGGCAACACACTGCTGAAGTACTGCCGCAGATTCCACACACCGGTCGAATCAGGGAATGGACAACAACCCGCAGTGGCGGAAATGCCGCCTGAAGGCTGGCAGCGACTCGACTAACCACAGGAGAGATATGATGAAACATTTAAAATGGTCAGTTCTGATCGTGACAGCCGTCACGGTTCTGGCTGTCGGAATCACCCACCAGTTAATCGGAACAGACAACGCCGTTGCACAAACGCAACTTCAACGGGCAGAAACACAGAGCAGCCCTAGATTCGCCAAAGCATACGAACTTTCCGACGCATTCCGGCAAGTCAGCAAACACACGCTACCGGCCGTGGTTTCCATCAAAACCACGGGAAAGGTCGTCCGCCAGACGTCCAATCGACGTTCCCCCTTCGGAAACGACCCGCTCCTGAGGCAGTTTTTTAATGACCCCCGTTTCAAGGAGTTCATGGATCAGCAGGAAGATGGTGACGAACGGGAATACCGCATGCCGGGCGGACAGGGGTCGGGTTTCATCATCGATTCCAGTGGGATCATCCTGACGAACAATCACGTTGTTGACGATGCCGAAGAAATAGTAATTGAACTGGCTGATGGAAGGGAATTTAAAGTGGTCGACGTCAAGACCGATGCTCGATCAGATGTCGCCGTCCTGAGAATCGAGGCAAAGGAAAAACTGCCGTCTCTGGTGCTCGGCGATGATGAAGCCATGGAAATCGGTGACTGGGTCCTGGCATTCGGCAGCCCATTCGGCCTGAGTCGCAGCGTGACGCAGGGCATCATCAGCGCTAAAGGACGCGGTTTGACCAGAAGTCGATTGCCACAGGAATTCCTGCAGACCGATGCTGCGATCAATCCCGGTAACAGCGGTGGCCCGCTGGTGAATCTAAAAGGCGAAGTGATTGGTATTAACACAGCGATTTCCACGCGCAGCGGTGGCTACGACGGCGTCAGTCTGGCAATCCCCGCGTCTCACGCAAACTGGGTTGCCAACCAACTGAGAGATTCAGGCGAGGTTCGCCGCGCATACGTCGGAATCTCCATGCAGGAACTCGACGCAGATCTTGCGACTGCCTTCAATTTAAAAATCCCGCGCGGCGTGGTGGTAACGGGAGTCGTGAAAGAATCGCCGGCTGCGAAAGCCGGCTTTCGCGAAGGCGATGTCATTCTGGAAGTCGACGGTCGTCGTATCTCTAACGACCGCAACATGCTGGGCGTCGTTGAACGACTCACGATCGGCCAAAAGTACGAAATTAAAATCCTTCGCGATGGCCGAGAGCAAAGACTCAACATAACAGTCGCCGAACGACCGGATGATCTCAGCAGTCTGGAGAACAACGACTCAGGGAGCAGCCCGGGTTCGAATGATGAACAATCCGCTGAAATCAGCGACGTCGGCATTTCCATTCAGAATCTAACCAGGGATCTGGCCAGTCAACTGGGGCTACCGTCCAGTAACGGCGTTGTGATCACTTCCGTCGAAAGAAACAGCCCAGCCGACGACGTCGGCCTGGAAGCGGGTATGGTGATTTCACGAGTTGGTAACCACAACGTGAAGAGCATTGCAGATGTGGAAGTCGCGATGAGAATAGCTCGCAAGGCAGGCCGAGCTCTGTATTTGGTGAAGCTTTCCCGAGGCAACTCCAGTGTGGCTCGATTTGTCAGTGTTCAACTGGCAGAACGCGACTGAAGCTGAAGGTAAACCAGACGCATTACGGCACCGCTGCATACCGGTGGTGCTCAAGAACACAAGTCTCAAACGCCGGCGTTGTGGTAACGTTTCGGCAGATTCCGCCAGAACCACACAAGCAACACGGCATGCCTCGCTGTTGAGAGCGAATCCGTTCATATCATGCACGTAAACCGCTCTTGGCCGTTGCGACAAGGCTGAGTCATAAGGGTATACCCCCTCTGAAGACGGATTCATTTTCTCCTAAAACACCCGCCGTGCTGAGAGTTTTCCTGTTGCGAAAAGGCTTATCGTCTCGCATTAAGTGAAGTTTTTTGTCTGCAGTTTTTCACGGAGGAGCGACGCATGACACTCACAGACTAGAACGTCAACAACAACCGGCCAAGCGCAGCTTCAGTGCCGGATTCCGTCACGCCCTCCACGAAGATTGTGTTGGCGACAGCCTATCGACTGGGTGCCGAATCGATCGCGTGGTGTCTGTCGGGGTATGGCAGCTTTCGAGATGTGCAGTCGGTCGACACTGTCAATGGACTGCTGGACGCAATCAGATCGCAACAGCCACGTGTTGTTGTCATGGGTGAAAAAATCGTCACTGAGGGCTTTCGCGAAATACTGAGTGAACTTGCAGTCAAAATGGGGGAAACTCGCGTGGCCGTCTTCGCGGATTCGCTGACAGACCGCCAATTGGATCTTGTCGTTAACAACCGAATTGCGGGACTGCTGTCGCGGCGCGACAACATCGGCACTTTGAATGAACAGCTGGTGCGCATCACTTCCGGAACCAACGTACTATCGCCGGTTCTGTCTGACCGTGTCGAGCTAACGCGAAACGGAAATTTTCGCTGCGTGGCCAGTGTACACCTCACAAAAACTGACCGATCGGCAATGGGACGTGTTGCTGCGTATTGCCCAGGGCAGGCGAGTGGCAGAGGTCGCGGATGAGCTGGAAATCTCATCAAAGGCGGTGGAAAGTCATAAGTACCGAATTATGAAAACGGTCGGTGCGACTGATCGCGTCGGCCTGTGTCGCTGGGCCATCCGCGAAGGTTTGATCGACGCTTGATTGTGCTGGTGAATTTGGGAGACAGCGGTTCGGAATCGTTCACAGCTCAGGTTTCGGACGGATACGGTGCAGCTCCATGCAGCTCACTGTTTTCCGGGCGTCTGATACGGAACGGGGCCTTCGGCCTTACAGAATTCACTCCTGATCGTGCGATACGCTTGCATTGCCCATCCTGAATGGTAGAGTCTGCCACTCGTTGGCAGCTTCTGCGTTCAGATTGCGCGCCGCCTGCGTCACACGTATCAGCGCGGCCGGAAGTTGCATGAGCGGCTTGGTGCCGTCTCCCTTTCTCAGAGCGATCTTAAATCCCGTATTCGTCGGAGTCATTCAGAATGTCAGTTAAGGTTGGTATCAACGGTTTCGGTCGCATTGGACGCATCACCTTTCGAGCACTTGCAGCTCGAGCCGACGAGTTTGATGTCGTCGCCATCAACGACCTCGGCAATCCTGCAGACCTCGCAAATCTGCTCAAGTACGACAGTGTTCACGGTCGTTTCAACGGCACAGTTGAAACTGACGGTTCAAATCTGATCGTTAACGGAAAAACAATCAAGGTCTGTGCCGAACGCAACCCTGGTGACCTGCCGTGGAGCGAGCTGGGTGTGGATGTTGCTCTGGAGTCAACAGGCTTCTTCACTGGTCGAGCATCCGACGGCAAGCCGGGATTCGATTCTCATCTGTCAGCCGGTGCCCGCAAGGTTGTCATTTCTGCACCTGCCAAAGAACCGGACCTGACGGTTGTGCTGGGCGTCAACGACAACCAATTGTCGGCAGATCACAAGTGCATTTCCAATGCGAGCTGCACAACAAACTGCCTTGCACCAATGGTCAAGGTACTAAACGACAACTTCGGCCTGCAACACGCGCTGATGACCACATGTCATGCGTACACCAATGACCAGAAGGTTGCGGATCAGTTGCACAGCGATCCTCGCCGTTCACGTGCAGCCGCCATCAACATCATTCCAACGTCGACAGGTGCAGCCAAAGCTGTCGGCCTGGTCCTTCCGGAAGTCGCAGGCAAGCTCACCGGCTATGCTCTTCGGGTACCGGTCGCAACGGGAAGCGTCACGGACCTGACAGCAGTTCTCGGCAAGGACGTCACCGCTGAGGACATCAACGGCGCGATTAAGGCTGCTGCTGATAGTGAGTTCAAAGGAATCATGGAGTACACTGAAGACCCAATCGTCTCCAGCGATATCATCGGCAACACGCATAGCTCCATCTTTGACGGATCATTCACCAGCGTCGTCGGTGGAAATATGGTTAAAGTCATCGGCTGGTACGATAACGAATTCGGTTATTCAAGCCGCACGATCGACCTGATCAAGAAGATCGCTGCTCTCTAAGAATCGTGATTCCCTCTGCAGGCCTGACAAGTCGCCCGCAGAGCGGACGATAAGAATTAAGAACGGCCGTCGTGTTTACGACGGCCGTTTTCTATGCGCTGGCGGTGCCCACTAATCGTTGCTGCACTTCTGCTCAACAACCTGAGAAAACTCACGAACAACGGAAAAGTGAGATTCCAGGACAACGTTTGACAACGCGGTTTGATGAACGACTTTCAGACGCCGAGCCAGTTGTCTGAACTCGGCCGTGTCGGGCGCCGGCACCGTCAGGTCCAGCGCATTTCCTCGTGCCATTCGCAGACAGTCAATCAGCTGACGCAGGAATACGTACGCCTCCTGAACTCGACGAAGCACCGAAGTTGTTACCAGGCTGGCATCACAGGCAGCCGTCAGCGCGGACATCGTATTGGATTCTCGCAGCGTGGCATCCCGTTGCCCAAAGGACAGCTGCAGTGCCTGAACCGCATATTCCAAATCGACCAGACCACCATCGCTGAGTTTTGCATTGACAGTCCCTCCGTGAACCAATTGGCGAACCTGTCGTTCCCGCATCGCTCGCATGGCTGCAAAGTCGAAACCGGCTCCCGAATAGATGACGGCATGACTGGCCATGACTACAGATTTCGCAAATTCCGAATCACCGCCAACGCAGCGTAATTTAACCAGCGCCTGCCTTTCGAACGGCCATGCGTCGCCATCGTCCGCATAATAAATTCGGAACGACGCCAGACTCAGTGCGGCAGAACCAGCCTGACCATAAGGACGCATCCGCAGATCGATTTCGAAGATCCCCTTATGCCGAGCTTCCACCAGTTCAGTAACGCGTTTCACGAGTCGTTCAAAGAAACTCACGCCGGAAAGCGGCACCGCACCATCACTGCGACATTCGTCAGAAAAAACGAGGAACATTTCGATGTCAGAGGCAAACCCCATCTCCACACCACCGAACTTTCCGAGCCCGGCGATCGTGAAGTGACATGGTTCGTTGGACTCCGAACGCGGAATTCCATGCGTCAGGGTCAATTCCCGCCACGCCATTTTGCACGCAGCCTCGACCACGACATCTGCCAGTCCTGTGATTTCATTTGAAAAATGGCCAAAGGGACCACAGTGACCCAGGACGTGCCTGAGGTCAATCCGAAACAGATTCCGGTCCTTGAATCGATTCAGTGTCCCCGCCTGGTCCTGCGTGTCCTCCATCTGCAGTGCCAGCTCGTGACGCAGATCATTTTCCGAAACCGTTTGCGTCAGTCGATCGGGATCAGTCAGTATCGGCAGCAGATCATCAGGATGGGCGCGCAGGAAGTCTTCCCATAAATGCCGACTGACTCCCAGGACGCGGCTGACGGCGCGCAGAACTTTCGGCTGCCGCAAAGAGGCTACATCAACACGCCAGTTTTCGGTTGCCAGAATTCGCTGCAACAGACCGCGAAAACGGTGCAGAGACTGATGCGGATCACTGTTGGAGGGAAGCCAGTGCGTAAACTGCTTGATCAGCGTAACCGCTGTCCGCAGTTCCTCTACTCGAGACTCGTGATCAATCACTGCGCCGTCAGATTCGGTGATATGCAGAACGTCACGAATGCGCCCGTCATGCGTACCGAGATCAGCTCGCAGAATCCGAAAGCCACAAAGACTGAGTGCGTTGGACAGTTCAAACAGAAAGCCAAAACTTTCGTCGGCCGTAATGTCCAGCCGAGTCAGGCCTGTGTTATCCACCTCTGAAATTTCCAGGCTCAGCTCAGCCTGTGGTGCCGTCATCCCGGACTGCTGCTGCAGCCGACCACAGAACCGGTCGACAAGGTTTCTGTGAATGGTTTCCTGATCACCCGAGCGTGAAAGTTCCAGCAGTTCGTTCAGTGATCGTTCCACTTCTTCGGCCACGACCGGATCACTGTCCGATGCAGACGAATCATCGGCGGTCTTCCGGACAACGAAGAATGCAGCGAACACGTCCGCGGGAACTCGGAAACCGATGTGATCATCCAGCGGGCCAACGACCGTACTGCCCTGACAGATATCCAGTTCATCAGAAAAGAAGACAGCGCATACCATGGACAACAGTCCCTGAACATCGGGACTGACGACAGTCACGAGCTTCAAGTCGCGGGACTCCGGCAGTGAGGTCACCTGAACATGCGACGCGCTTCCGTTGCAGCCCTCGATATCCATCTTCATGTGATCAAGCAGATGCTGATTCTGCGACAGATAGCGGCGAAGGTCACGATCAGCGGCTTCGACATCAGTTGATAGCTGAGTCTCAGTCGCTGCAGAAATGTGTGGCAGTCGCTCCGTACGCACTTCAAAGTAACGATCAAAAATAGCGCGAACGGCGTGGCGATGAGCATCAAATCGTTCCAATAGCACCGACTCTGTTGGGTAATCCAGCCGTCTGGCCAGCCAGTGTCTTTGTGCCTGATCGGTCGGCATTTCGTGAGTCTGCTGATTGTGCATAAGCTGCAGCGCATGCTCGATATTGCGCAGGAAAACATAGCCCTCGCGCAGCTGTCGAAAATCAGAGACGTCAAGTACATTGAATTCAGTCAACCGCACCAGCGCGTCCAGCGTATTCGCGCTGGCCAGCCTCGGCTCGGCCTTTCCGTGAATCAGCTGCAGTGCCTGAACCAGGAATTCGACGTCACGAATCGATCCTGCCCCAAGCTTGACCTCAGACGAGAGCTTTCCTGAGCGACGCAGCTTATCTTCTATGCGACATTTCATGCTGCGCACGTTGCTCATCACTTC
Source organism: Fuerstiella sp. (assembly GCA_029247265.1). Taxonomy (GTDB): domain Bacteria; phylum Planctomycetota; class Planctomycetia; order Planctomycetales; family Planctomycetaceae; genus Fuerstiella. The sequence goes on along the minus strand of JAQWLN010000150.1, from coordinate 2,860 downwards.
CGCTTCGGAGGCGGAAAAAAGAAGTCCCGGCGACTCTGCGAGAAACTGCATTCCGGGCTTTTCCATACCAGCGATCAGGCGAACCTTCAGCAGCGCCTGTTTTTCCCAGAGTTCAGCATCGTTCCGTAGATAGGTCGCGTATGCAGACGGCGTACTGACCAACGGCCCGGCATCGCCCCACGGCCTCAGACGCATATCCACTCGATACAGAAAGCCGGTACTCAGGTTGTCGCTGAGTCCGTCAATCATTCGGCGGGCCACGCGCTGAGCTGTCTGTGAATCAGCCTCAGCGATCAGTATCAGATCGATGTCAGAACTGTAGTTCAGTTCTTCTCCGCCGTGCTTTCCCAGAGCCAATACAGAAAATGGCGGTTCGTGAACACCCGTCTGCTGACAGGCAATGTCCAGGCAAACCTGAACCATCGCGTCCGCCAGCAGCGATATCTGCAGCGTCACGAATTTCAGGTCCAGCAGACCGAATGCATCACACATGCCGATTCGCAGGATCTGCCGTCGCTGAAATCGTCTTAACCGCAGCAGCTGATCTTCCGGAGTCGCGTCCTCGACAAGGAAATCCCACGCCTCTTCGCAGAACTTCTCTCGAGACTTCATTTCGGCTGTGCGTCGTTCGGTCGTCAGATGCCGCAACGCCTCTGTATCGGCCAACAGTGTCTGCGTCAGAAATGAACTTCCGCAGGCCAGTCTGGCCAGCACTTCCAGCGACCGAGGTGTCTCTTCGAACAGCGAAAAAGCATCCTTACGCAATGCACTATTCGTTACGAAAGCATCAGTGGCCCGAATGACCGCCTCCGGGTCCGGAACTTCCAGCAGAATTCGTTTTAGCGTTTTGAACCATACGGGAACAGAACGGCCGATCTGCGTGGAATGCATCAGATCACACGCAAGCGAAGTTTCACGCAGCCGCACCAGGCACTGAATCGCGGATTCGGGATCTGAGTACCCGAGCTCGATCAGTAAACGTGCGTTCTGAGCGATTTTTGCGGCGGTGAGGTTGTCAAAACGAGGAAACATCGTAGAAACGCTGCCGAACCTGTCGCGGGGCCACCTGATGATTGGTTGCCGAAAATATTTACGGAAAATGGACGGAGCTTTCTCCGCCCAACACAAGCACCTTAACGACGTCCCGAGTCTTAGTCATGACGGAACCGAGCCGAGAAACTCTGGAAACCTTCGAAAACCCGTTTCCCCAGCGGAACTATGTGATTGAAACCATTGCACCAGAGTTCACGTCAATGTGTCCGAAGACCGGTCAGCCGGATTTTGGCACACTGACGATCACTTATATCGCGGACCAGCAGTGTTACGAATTGAAGTCGTTAAAACTGTATCTGCAGGAATATCGAAATCACGGTGCGTTTTATGAAAACGTCACGAACACAGTACTGGATGATCTTGTCGCCGTCACAAAGCCACGATGGATGAAGATCGAAGCCGCGTTTACACCGCGTGGAGGAATTCGGACAACCGTGATTGTCGAACACGGACAAAAGCCGGAATAGGTCAGCTGGCTCAGACCAGACGAGCGAACGCTCCGAACAGCCCGCGGCTGTCGCTGATTTGAGTCATCTGCAGATTATCTTGATGAAAAGAATCAGTTCACAGGAATAACAATGGCCAAAGCATGGGGCGGACGATTTCAGCAGGATACCGATCCTCGTGTGGAAGCGTTCACGGAATCAATCAGCTTCGACAGCCGCCTGTACGAAGTTGATGTCCGGGGTTCGAAGGCGCATGCCACGATGCTGGCCAGCGCGGGATTGATCACAGGTGATGAGCGTGATCAAATCTGCACAACGCTGGATGAAATCCGATCTGAGATCGAAGCCGGAAAATTCGCGTTCACCGCAGAACTCGAAGACATTCACATGCACATCGAAAACGCGTTGATCGAGCGCATCGGTGATGTCGGGCGAAAACTGCACACGGGACGCAGTCGAAACGATCAGGTGTCAACGGATCTGAAGCTGTTCGTGCGCGACGCGATTGACCTGCTTGATTCGCTGCTGCTGGATTGCCAGAGAGCCTTCGTCGATCGGTGCGAACAGGACAAGGGCGTGATCCTGCCCGGGTACACGCACATGCAGCGTGCTCAGCCGGTACAGGCCGCACACTACTGGCTGGCCTATTGCGAGAAGTTCAAACGGGACCGGGAACGCCTCGCAGACTGTCGCAAACGTGTCAACATTTCACCGTTGGGAGCGGCCGCACTGGCGGGATCTTCATTACCCATTGATCGCAACATGACAGCCGAACTGCTTGGATTTTCGGAAGTCGCAGCCAACAGTCTGGACGTCAGCAGTGACCGCGATTATCTGACGGAATTCGTTTTCTGCCTGTCGCTGATATCGGCTCACCTCAGCACATGGTGTGAAGAATGGATCATTTGGTTCAGCACGGAATTTGGCTTCATCAAGCTGCCGGACGCCTACACCACCGGGTCATCGATCATGCCCCAAAAACGCAATCCGGACGTGCTGGAGCTCATTCGCGGCAAGACAGCCCGAGTCATGTCGGCGGTGCCGCAGATTCTGATTCTGATTAAGAGCCTGCCAATGGCCTACAACCGCGACCTGCAGGAGGACAAGCTGGCCATGTTTGATGCCTTCGACACTGCCAAGGCCTGCCTGGAACTCACACCGTCCATCGTTGCCGGAGCACAACTTCAACGTGACAACATCGCCTCTCGCCTGGAAGACGGTTTCCTGGACGCGACAGCATTAATGGAGTACCTGATCAGAAAGGGCGTGCCGATGCGAACCGGACACGGCACCGTCGGTCAGCTGGTCGCCAAATGCGAAGGCGCGGCGTGCCGCCTGAAAGACCTTTCACTGCAGGACCT
>JAQWLN010000147.1 GCA_029247265.1 Fuerstiella sp. | reverse complement strand
GCTCGCCCAACGCTGAGAACGCAGCGGCAGACGTCACGGACAAGAACACGGACCTCGACGACGGTTATAGAGCTGCGCCGGAAGATGCAAAGAACACCGATGCAGACCAGATCACGCCGAAAAAAAAATCGACTGAAGCTGTCGATAACGAGGAGATCGACTCAGACGAAGAAACTTGATTTCTGCAAATCGTCGGGGCATTGAAAGTCCCGGCGTTACCAAAATCAGCGTTTCAAGGAAACGCCCTATGAACCGGTTGCACGATGCATCACCACTGAACGTTACTCGCCGCCAGGCGGTGCAGGTCGGTGTCGGTATGTTCGGCCTCGGATTGCCTCAGTTTCTGAGCGCGGCTGCGGCGGGGGGGGCCAAGGACGTTTCCTGCATTTTTCTGTTTCTTGCCGGTGGTCCCAGTCATTTTGAGACATTCGATCCCAAACCGGACGCGCCGTCAGAAATTCGGGGGTTGTGGGATCCGATCAGCACGAACGTTCCAGGCACGTTCATCTGCGAAAAACTGCCCTTAATGGCGCAGCGCATGGACAAGGTCGCGATTGTGAGATCGTGGCAGGGAAAAAGTGGGTCCCACAGCACAGGCTCTCAACACGTTGCCAGCGGAGTCTACCCGGGTTCCGGAGGACAGCACTTTCCGAACTTTGGCTGCCTTGTTTCAGCGCTCCAGGGCAACCAACGGCCGGGCGTACCGGCGCACTTCGGACTCCCCGTTGCAGCGCGATACACAGACCCGCCGGGATACCTCGGTCCGTCTCATGCAGCATTCAACGTCGCAAACGATCCCAATACCGCAAAGGACACGTTTGGCAAGCTGAACCTGGAAGCAACACGATTTGAAAACCGCCGATCGATGCTGACTCAGCTGGACAACCTGGAACGCTACGTCGACGCATCAGACGCAGGGCTCGCATCAATGGACAGGTTTTCCAAAGAAGCCGTCGCACTGCTGACGACTGATGTGATGCGCAACGCCACGAACCTTGACGCAGAGCCCCATGAAGTTCGTGAACGATATGGTGCCAATATCTATGGACAACGAGTTCTTCTGGCCCGGCGTTTAATCGAAGGCGGTGCCCGATTTGTGACCATCAATCATGCCGTTCAGGGCGGCCTGTTCGGCAACGGCAAGACAAACGGCACCTGGGATAACCATCACCTGCTGTTCGATTCCATGATGTCGTTTCGTCACACGCCTGGTAATGTCCCGAACGGTTACAAATGGCACAATTACGACGGGCCCGGAAACCTGCCACAGCTGGACATGTCGCTGTCTGCACTTCTAGACGATCTGGATGAACGTGGTCTGCTGGACACCACTCTGGTCGTCGCGATGGGCGAATTCGGGCGCACGCCTAAAATCAACAAGTATGCAGGACGCGATCACTATCCGGCGGCCGGATGTGCTCTGCTGGCGGGTGCCGGGATCAAACGTGGCGCCGTGATTGGAGCGACGGATGCCAAGGGTGCCCGGCCAATGACTCGACCATGGGCGCCGGAAGATTTTGGCGCTTCGATTTATCACGCGCTTGGCATCAATCCGCACACAACCCATTTTCCTCGACTGACACGCCCGACACCGATTTCGTCGGGGACGGTGATCGATGGACTGTTTGGGTGAAGATACGTTCCCTTACGGCCTTTGAACTGCCAATTCAGTTGAAGACAGCCATTCGTCACGCCTCACACGCGCGACGGCATAATGACACATTGATTGTCCGCTGTGAATTGACTGACGGCAGCATCGGCTGGGGTGAAGGCCTGCCACGGACCTACGTGACTGGGGAATCGATCGACAGCGTCTGGCGACATCTTCAGGCGACGGACTTTGAACAACTGGCAGACCCGGATCCTGCCTCGCCGGCCGACGCCGTGGCGCTCCTGACAAATCTTCGCCTGGCTGACGTAACTGCAGATCAGGATGTCACGCCACGGGAATGTTTCGGAAACTCGGTCCGCTGTGCTCTGGAACTGGCGGTGCTGGATGCCGTCTGTCGGTCAACGGACTGTCCATTCGGTGATGTGATTCGCGATCTGCCTGTGGCCGCCGATGTCTTCTCTCCCCGCGACGAAGTTCGTTACAGCGGAGTGATGACCGCAGCGACAGGACTCCGCCAGTGGCGTTCAGCTCTCAAAATGAAGATATTCGGATTCCGGCAGGTCAAAATCAAAGTCGGTACGGCCGGTATCGACGATGTGATCAGTGTAGGCCGCGCACGTCGAGTACTGGGCGGTGATGTCGACTTGCGTCTGGATGCAAACGAAGCATGGGATTGTGACGAAGTAATCACCAGAATCCAGATGCTGGAGCCGTTCGCGCCCACCTGTCTGGAACAGCCAGTGCCGCATTCCCAGGTACACAGACTTGCTGACGTAAAGCCCTGCATCGCCACTCCGATCATGCTGGATGAGTCATTGTGCTGCGAAGAAGACGCACAGCGTGCAATAGCCGGACGAACCTGCGACCTGTTCAACCTGCGGATTTCCAAGTGTGGAGGCATCATCCCCTGTGTTCGACTGGCCGCTCTTGCGAGACAGCACGGGTTAGGGTATCAACTTGGCTGCCAAGTCGGAGAAACAGGAATTCTGTCAGCAGCAGGCCGGCACTTCGCCTGCAATATCGGACAGATTCGTTACCTTGAGGGCAGTTACGATCGCTTCCTTGTCCAAGGTTCTGTCACGAAGGAAGACCTCACGTTTTGTTATGGAGGACGGGCGACTCGCCTGGGTGCTGCGGGACTGGGAATCACAGTTAACGAGGCCATCATTCGACACACAGCCGTACGCGAACTTCCTCTAATTGGCGGCTGAACAGATTTTGATTTTATGATCTTATGAAAGTTGCATTATTCATTCCGTGTTACGTCGATCAGTTCTACCCGCAGGTGGGTATGGCCACGGTTAGGCTGCTGGAACACTTTGGCGTGGAACACGAATTTCCCGAAGCACAAACCTGCTGCGGACAGCCGATGGCAAATTCAGGATGTATGCCTGAGGCAAAACCGCTGGCTGAGAAGTTTGTTGATGTCTTTGACGGATACGATTATATCGTTGCGCCATCCGGCAGCTGCGTATCAATGGTGCGCCACCACTACGAAACTTTTTTCGACAAAACCGCCGAACGACAAAACACGGTCCGATCCCGCACACTTGAGCTGTCGGAATTCCTGATCAACGTTCTGCAGGTCGATCGAATCGAAGGGCGATTCCCTCATCAGGTGGGAATCCATCAAAGCTGCCACGGACTGCGGGAACTGCGGCTGGCCGCGTCTTCAGAAGTCATGAACGAACGTCCGAACATGGTGACGGGCCTTCTCAGCAGTCTGACAGGGATCTCGTTCTCCAGACTTCAGCGTGAGGACGAATGCTGTGGTTTCGGCGGCACGTTCGCTGTTGCTGAAGAGGCGGTTTCCTGCATGATGGGAGAAGACCGAATTCGAGATCATCTTGAGTCCGGCACCACGGTGCTGACTGCCGGCGACATGTCCTGCCTGATGCATCTTGATGGCATAATCCGACGCCGAAAGCACGACATAAAAGTCATGCATTTTGCGGAAATTCTGGCCGAAGCGATCAGGCACGACTGAACTGCCGCGCGGTGAACTCGCCGCGCCGCGGCGAGTTCCGGCATAATCTGCCGAATGCGACCGCACTGTCAACAAGAACGCTCCTGTGTCGCTCGGTGCCTGCTGCTGACTGCCGCAGGCATACGATGCCACAGCGACCTTCTATTGACGCGATCTGACGATCACCGCTACTTTTCGCGGTCCGCTGCTCAAATCCCGGCGGTTTCTGAGTCTTCGTTCTCCGCTTCTGCGGCTAATCCTTCATGTTGCGGCTGATCAGCCTAATCGCATTCGTGACACTCAACGGCACACCATTGTCGTCTGACGAGTTGCCGCTGCGCCGCAATACCGGTCAGAAACAGACGTTACTGGTATTGAATTCAGGACGTGTGGTAAGCGGACAACTGACGCCACGCACAGGTGGCTATGACGTGCAACTGCCGGCCGGACGAATGTTTGTCGGAAGCCAGCAGGTGCGTCTTCAGGCACACAGTATGGACGACGCCTATCGGCGTATGCGAAGTTCGCTGAACGAACACACACCCAACACTCACATGGAACTGGCGAAATGGTGTCTGGCAAACAAAATGTCAACACAAGCTCGAAGCGAAGTTCTTGACGCACTCCACCTGGACCCCAATCGGGATGACGCAAAGCGAATGCTTGAGGCCCTTATGCGCGAGCAGCACAGAGCATCGACCGGAACGGATCCACGACAGACGATCCAAAATGGTCACCGCTCATACAATAGCGTGACACTTGTTCACCCGAGCATCATGCCCGAGCGCCGATCGCTCGGTGGTCTCCCGAAATCTCTAGCGAAAACCTTCAGCCAGACCGTTCAACCAATTGTTGTGAATAAGTGCGGCAATGCTCGTTGTCATGGAGTCGGACAGAATACGTTTACGGTCTTCCCCATCAATGGCGGTTCCACATCGCGGATTGCCGAGCAGAATCTGGCAGCCATGCTGAATCAGATTGACCTGGAAAACCCTTCGCAAAGCCCACTTCTGCAGGCAACAAAAGGCAACCACGGAAACTCTCGACGGATGGTTTTCGCTGGACAAACCGGCGGTCGCCAGGCCGCTACATTAAGAACATGGGTGACGGACGTTGCCCGAGAAATATCACCGTCGTCGGCTGCATTTGAGACGCAGGTCGATCAACCGACGACAGGCACGACGGCTGCGGACTCTCCAACACCGAGAGCATTAATGCAATCCACACCTGGCGGTCATAGGGCAGCCGAAAAAGAAACTTTTGTTCGAGATGCTGTGGTGGCCACGCGGCACGACGAATTCAATCCAGAACTGTTTAATCAACGTTATCACAAATCAACGGCGTTGAACGAAAGTCGTTTTGCCACTGAGTAAGAATCAAGCAACAGATGCCTCTTGAATATTGCGAGTCTCGGCAACGCAACAAGGGCGCCATTGTTTATTTGCCAAACAGTAATAAGTTTTTCGTGCGATGGGTACAGCTGCCGGTCGCCAGCATTAGACGGGCAAAATTTCCCGTCATACACGAGTGACACTTACCGAACGGACAATGATCACAAACCTTCGTTCAAAAAAATGTCGTGAAGGAACTGCGATGAATTCTCACTGGCATGTTACCGTTACGCTTTTGCTGATCACCGGCATTACGGGCTGTTCTAGGTTTCGCGATCTTACTCGCCGCGACTACGCGTTGTTGCGAGATCCCTTCGTCAACCGATTCTCTGCCGATCAAGACGTGGCCGAAACCGCTGCGGCGTCCGCTGACGTCACAGGACGCATTACGATCGACGACACATCAACCGCCGCAGCGGACTATGGCGCACGTGGCGAATCTCGTGACGAGAACGCACCTGCCACGCCGCCGACCAACGGCAGGCTCCATGAACTTCAGGTGCGAAGCTCAAACGACGACATCGCCTCATCCAGCGGACCGTCGCTGTCTGATTTCATTGGGCATCGTCCTGAGCCCTCAAAGACAACAATGCCGCCAATGCCGGAGTCGCCCGTGGGTGGCACAAATGCCGCTGATTTCGGCCTGTTCGCTGAGAAGCGTGTGGCAGCCGCAGAAGAAACGGCTACAGCAGGTGCCGCTGGGGACGACTTTTCGGACTGGGCTTCCCAGCAGCACAAAAAATGGAACGGCAAGGCGCCGCCAACAACTGATCGCGATAACGCTGTCGCCGGGCGGATACGACAGGTCACCCAAATCGTGAACACGGCAGCAGATGACGACGATCTTCCTACACTACCGTCACCGGACCTCGGAGGGTTCGGCACGGATACCGCGACTCCGTTAATTCGCACAACGGGGCAGCATGTTGCAACAGGATCTCGCAACGCCGCGACGAATCCCCCCATCGGAACTGGAACCCCATTTGCCGGTGCGATGTCAGGAAACGATGTTGGGATGCCGCCGACGTCACAGTCGTCGATTCAGCCAGCGACGACTTCCCGTGCAAACATCGACGCGCACGCACCGCTGCAGCCTCCCGCATTCGACTCGTCCGCATCAGAATCACCAACGCATTCCGATCCCTTTGCTGAATTTGATGAGTCTCGGCGTACCGCAACGGACCCATTTGCGGCTGCAACTGCAAAGAGGAAGGCGGAGGCCAACGGACAAATGGACTCGACCTTTCGTTTTGACACGGGCTGGAATCCGTCCAATCTGGTACGGCCATAGCCAAACGCGTATCTGTGAATCATCCGCGCCAATGATGTTTAGTTAGTCCGGCAACAGATCTCTGCGCCCCAATGCTGGGGCGCGAAGACGCACGAGAGCTGATTTTAGCATCACTCATCGAACACCTGACGTGTCGTGGGGCACAACAAGTCCTGACGATTTTTCGGCAACGCCAGTGCTCAGCGCGCATAAAAAAGGCCGCCGATCGCAGGGATCGGCGGCCTTCAGTCGGAATCTATCGAACGGGATAGCTCTAGAACGTAATGATCATATCAACGGCGAACATTCCGTTACCGTAGTCGTTGATGCTTTCAGCGACACTGTCGTATCGCCACTCCGGACGAATGATAACGTTGGCGTGAGGCCGGTAGTTAACACCGAGCGTCGTTGCGTAGTAGTTGTTGGCACCACCCGTTGGAACGGCACCGCCCTGGGTAAATCCACCATTGGACTTCCACCATTCGACACGAGCACCAAAGCCCAGACAGTCATTGACGGAATACAGGAAGTACTGATTGATACCAACGTCACTTCTCTGCGCCCCGGCACCGGGATCGAAAGTGGCAAGGTCACTCTGCAAGACATAGTTCAACTTATCTGTCAGTGCCACGTCCAGCACAGTGCTGTGTGAGTACCCCACGCCGTTAGCTCCCATATCACCTGCTGTCAGGATATAGGTGAACGTCGTGTTGTCATTGAGTGCTGTACTGACCCCGCCGAGAAAATTGCTTCCGCCGCCAAATTGGTCGAAGCCTGTGTCCCATCCAGCTGTCCAGCCGGCATAAACTGTGACGTCGTCACTCGCGCTGTATGTGGCCAGAACTCCCGTGTGAGTAAACGCTTCACTGTTGAACATCGTCATCGCGTGACTGTAGAAGAAGTTATCTGGAGCTGTAACAACTTCATATCCCAGCAGCGTATAGAAGTGGCCGGCTATGACAGACCAGTCGCCCTTGGCAACCTCTGCATACAACTGAGGCATGGCCCATCCAAATCCCTCGCCTTTGTCCCAGCCATTGGCGTTGTCCCACCGCCCTGGGTTGTTACCGAATGCCTGCGTGTCGCCAGAGTCAATACCGTACATCAAGTCTGTACGAAAACCCCAGTCCATTCCGCAACTGCCGTCGGCGACCTTCTCTGCATAGAACCATGCCTGATGCGTGTTGAAGCTGTTGGGGCGGTTGTTAAACATACCCGTGCTTCCACTGCTATAACCCTGTTGCCACCATCCGCCGAAATTGAAATCATCATCGCATTTGTCGATGGTCCACGGATCGCCGAGGCAGCACTTGCCACAGCCACTACTGCAGCAACCTTCGCCGCAGCCATCGTCGCAGCAGCTGGCGGCGTCACCACAGTCCGACTTGGTGCAACTGCAGAGTTGCGTGGTGAGACTGGAGTCTGAATTGGCAAAGACGTATTTGCAGTCGGTGACGTTGTATAGCCCACCGGATTGAAGCTGCAAATTTCCATCCGCTGCAGAGACGGAATTCAGACCGACGACAGACAGCACTGCCATACTGGCGACTGCCAAACACTTTTTCCCGGACATTGGGCTCTCCTTATCACTTCCGTTGTTGTGTCAGATTCCTTTGACCCGGACCGCTCCTTGAGACCGGGTGAAGTAGCGGCTTACGCACGTTCTCGCCTGCATAAGCGGTTAAACCGCTGCGGAGGGTCTGATTGGGACCTCACCACAGTGCATTTTCAGTTTCGACGGCGCGGCCCAGTTTTCTTCACCTGGAGTCCATCCGCCCGTCGTACCGGAATGTGCGGTAATACCGCGACGACCGGTGTTGCTGGGAATGCCCGCATTTTCGTCTCGACCGGTCGCACAATCCATACAATCGGTCAAGGCGTGAGGTGCTGAACAGTCTCTTCACAGCGCAGCAGGCACTGTTCGTGTGTCAGACGGCTTCCAGGTCCAGCAACGTTTTTGCTGTCGAAATGACACGCACGGACGGACCAGGCACAACCAGATCGACCCACGTCAGGTTGTGGTGCTGAATAATAGCCGGTACGGACAGATGCGCACGATCGGCGCAGGTATGCGCGTCACTGATGACACTGACCGAAAACCTCCGACTGGCACCGGCTCGGACGGTCGTGTCGACACAAGAATCTGTGGGCCAGCCGGCAATCCAAAGTTCTGAGACATCATATTGTTTAAGCACAGAGTGCAGTTGTGAATCACAGAAAGAGTCACAGGCAGTCTTTGATACGACGAGGTCCCCTTCGGACTGCTCCAGAGATGGCAGCATTTCACATCCAGGGCTGTTCGGAGCATACCGGTCGCCCTCCGGCCCCCAATGTTGAACAAAAATCACAATTCCGTTGTTCGAACGCATGGCGCGCGCCACCTGATTAATGCGATGTACCACACCAGCATCGCCTTCATGGGAATTTCCCCTTGGTGTTCCTTTTGCAAGCACGACGAATGTTCCACACCCCGTTTCCCTTCGTACAGCAACGTATTTGTGCGAGCTCGATGCTCCCTGACGCATGTCAGCTGATACGTCAAGAATCGAGCAGAGCCATCCTGCCGTCTTCAGCGAACACTCCCGCCCGACTTTGCAATGACGGGCCGCAGCCGAATGTTGCGATACTTCACGGCCGTGTGATCGCCCTGCAGAAAAATCGGGCCGGCTAAGGTGTCGTTGGCCTGCACGCCGCCGCCCGTACAACCTTCCAAAAACTCGTTGTCGATGACCGTTTTACCATTCAATACGACCGTGATGTGGCGATCGACCAGCGTCAGAACATAGGTGTTCCACTCGCCACTGGCATTCGCTACGTTCTGTGCTGGCTTAAGTCGACCAAAGATAGCCCCTGCATACAACTGTCGCGGTCGACCACCTGAGCCTCGTACATTCCTCGCAGGTAAACACCGCTATTCCCATTCGCAGCGATGTTGTATTCCAGCGTCAACTCAAAATCCGTAAACAGCTGCTCGGTCATCAGGTTTCCATAATCACCGTACGCTCCAAAATCCAACTTCGGAGTTGCATTGACAAGGACCCCGTCCTGAACCCTCCAGCCATTCTTCTTTCGTGGATTCGACAGTTTCCAGCCTGTCAGATCTTTACCATTCAGCAGCAACGCCGCCTTGCCAAAAATCACCTTACGCAGGTCAGGCCTTGCTGGCGGCGGCGGGATTCGTTTTCCGACGATAACAACCGTTTCCGGCTGAGCACTGTCGCTCGTCATCGTGATCTGCTCGAATGTGAGCCGCAGATCGCCGTCATTCAACACAGCCCGGAACGGCCCCACGACGCT
>JAQWLN010000145.1 GCA_029247265.1 Fuerstiella sp. | reverse complement strand
AGCGTCTTCAACGATCCTTTCCAGCGTGTGGTAAAGGTTCACCAGACGTGCTGTCTGAAAAATGTGAGTCGCTCCCTTCATCCGTTTCCGAAGGCTTAACATCCGTGTTGTCTGATTGAACAGCGTTTTGCAATCCATCCTCATCTTCCCACGGGGGGGGGCTCTGTGTGTCCTCAGCAGAATTGCCGGGAACTCCGTCACATTCCGGCAGGAACGTGTTCAGCGATGGCGTCACCGGTGACGCTGATTCCAACAGAGTACCGGGGTGAATGGACGAAATTCAATAGCCCATTCCGTATTCCCCAATGTGGTCCGACACCGCACCCTGCTCATGAAGCCGAGCAATACATTCTTCGAATTTCTCTACCGTCTTTCGAGCAACGCCCATAATTCCAAAGGCATTGAAGCGATACCCAGGGAATTTAAATCCTCTGCGGACGCGACCGACATACGTCTTGTCCGGATGCTGTTCCAGAACAGTCCCATCCGTTCCATCTCCCGGTCTACCCGCAAGTGAGGGTAAAGCGACTAGCTCAGGGTGGAACAACAGCCGACTTAGCGGTAAAGCGTAGCAACATCTCTGAACACCTCTGCCAGAACGCTGTTAGTGAGACCGTTTCCAGAACCACCCGCATATCGGCTGAGCCCATTAATCCTACGGGTGATGCAGAAAACAACCCAGCACTGGAATGGCGGCGACGCTTGGCATCTGGATCCAAGGGGGACATTCGACAGGCTGCGATAGCGTCAGGTGGGGACTGTTGTCGATGTGGGGTAGGTTGCTGACTACCACCTGCGAGATTGGGCAGGTCTTGCACTCCCAATTGCACCCGATGCTTTGATATTGGGTGTATTTGCTGCCATTACAGCACAAAAACTCAAATTGAGTTTGTTGGGCGCGGGCAGCACTTTACTGGAAAAAACAAAGGAAAACCTCTGCAAGCTCGTGAAGCTATCGCTGTTGACGACCCGTTTTCAGATAAGGTGGGCACCCGACACCCGGGTCATGTGATCCGAACATGGTCGGCGTGACAGTCAGCCGGAATCGAACAGGTTCCCTTGTGGGTATAATCTGTAGGGTCAACTTGATTTGCTCCAGGCGAGCCTGGCAGAGGTTCCTGGGTTCGCCGCAGCGAACACCACATCAGGCAGCATATCCTTGAAACACAGGTGGGGCAAGTTCATCGTCGATGGAGAGTCGGTCACGCCCGAATCTGCTCGATACCCCATCGCTCACAGCCATCTGTCAACGCACTCGAGGCACTTCGATAAGGCGTGGTACGGTATCAAACATCCAGAGTTTTTCTGCAGGTCGAGTGGGAGTCACATTTCGGGGAATCGTGAACAGCTCAGCCGTCAGCACCTCCCGGCCCTGATGTTCTTTGTACTTACCGCCAAACCGTTTGCCGTATTCGGCAATACGCGGATCATTGGGGCTTTCGAAGGAACCAATTGTCACGTACGACTCGAAGCGATCATGGAACACATACGCCTCGTAGTTACGGTCATAGCCCGCCCTTGACGCAGCCCGTAACCCTTCGGTCAATTCCCACGCCTTGGTCCCGGACTCGTCAAGGTTACTGCCGAAGAGCTTCTTTAACTGGCCGTCTGCTTTTTCTGAAGTGCGGTGGTCAATCTGCAGCACGGCATTGCCCCGAAACGTGGCCACGCGCAAAGTGTACTTTCCCCTGTTATTTAACAGAGAGTACTCCATAGTGGAGTTCAACTTTCTGACCAGCGAATTGACCGTTTTCCGTTTCACACCGCTCGACGATTTGAACGGATTCACCGTCATGTGAGCGCGACTCAGCGGACTGGGCCTTCCGGGGGTAATTGCGAAAATACCACCGTGCTTTTTTTCCTTCAGGAAAGACGGCTGGAAGTCCTTCTTGATATAATTCAGCATTGCCCTGGCATTGTTCTTCGGGTCGTCCTGATCCGGCGTCCTGAAGTTCCCGGCCAGAACCGCAATGGCTTCATGTTGAGCAATAAACTTCCGCGCGCCCTGTCCCGATGCTCCGGACGAATAATCTTCAAGCTTCCCCACCGTCATTGACTGCAAAAACGTATAGGCCGGAATCCCCTTGAGACGCAGTTCATAGACGAGTTTGTCTGCGGCTTCCCATGCGCTGAGTCCCCCCTCAATACGACGTTCCTCTGGAACGTCACGAAGGGCAGCCACCATGATCATCCAGGGGCCATGTTGTGTCGTCAGGCTGTAGCGTTTGCCCTGAATCGCTTCGATCTTTGCGGCCGCTGAGACGTGAGAGCCCAGCAGAATCAGAAGCGTTAGTACAGCGGTGCGCGAATAGCGGAAGGAAAACATCCGTGTTATCCCTGTCGAAGAGTCTGTTTGGCCCAGGAGTCGGGTACCAAACTACTCTAAGCTGAATCAGCCAATGCGTCCAGACGACTTCACCGCGATGTGATGCCAGACGCAGCTACGGAAAGCTTCATTCCGCGTCACGGAAGTGTGCACGATTATTTCGCCTTGTGACGTACCACAAGCCGGTTCTGTACACTGGCAACACCCCGTACGCGCATTGCACAGCTGGAAACGTCGGCTTCCGGCTGGTCAACTTCAACGACTCCCTGAAGACAAACACCGTTGGGAATGCGTCGTATGACAAGCGACGAGAAGTCCAGGTGGGTATCGGCCAGCAGTTCGCGGTGAACCTGCGCCTCCAGCGCGTGCGGTTTCTCCGGCAGACGTCGAGCACTTGTTCTGGTAATGGCCCCTGGCATTTCGAAGATCCTTACTTCAAAGGTGGCGCGGGTGTGGGGCTCTGTCGATGTGAGTGGTGCGCAGGCGTCATTCCGGTGAGCTCTGGTAACTGCACCCGCAAAATATACCGACATGCGGCGATTCGTACAGAGGAAATCAGTAGCGTTCGGATACAGGTCGACGACCCATCCCTCGCAGCCTTCCTATTACCTCAGTGGTGCTGGTCGGTTGGGGCATCAGCGCCCAGAGATTCGCGAAGTCTGCGGAGGGCGCGAAGGTAACGCATTCCCGCCGCAGGGGCCGACAATCCCAGTGCGGCAGCGACCTCGCCGCTTCCGAGATGTTCGAAGTGTCGCATCATTATAAGTTCACGATCATCTTCGCTCAGTTCGTTGAGTGCTTCGAGAAACTGATTTTCCATTTCTTTACGAAGTGTCGCCGCGGCTGGTGTCAGTTCGGTGTCTTTAAGTAATACGGCAAGATCGGCGGCGGACTGATCGTCATGGCCCAGGCTGGAAACCTGCTGCTCTCTGTCGACACTTCGACGCTGCGCGGCGCGGTGTCGACGATGCATATCGATGACTCGATCTTTGGCCAGCTGCCGCAACCAGATGTGAAAAGGCATCTTCGGATGCTGAAGGTAATCCTCGAGCCGTCGACTGGCCTCGAACATCACATCCTGAACAACGTCACTCGCATCAACTCGGCGCGCCACTGCATTGTCCAGTCTCATTTCAATCAGCCGACGCACCGCCTGACGGTGTCGTTCGATAAGTTTGTTAATGGCCTCAGAATCTCCCTCCTTTGCGTTATTCAGCAGTTCCTGAGTCTTTTCGCCTTCTGGCCACATAGTTAAATCTTCCGTCCTTACGCTTCCGTCCTTACGCTTCCGACCGCATTGGCAGCTGTTTTGGTGTTCCGCGTTCAGCAAGGAGACACATCGCGGCGGTCATGTCATTTGGTCTCAGGTTTCCATGATCGTAGCGATCACACGCGTAATCATACCACTATTGACAGAGTTATTGTGCCAACTCTGTAGTGAAGGTCCACCGCAGGGGCACAGCGTTTTACGCTGATTGGTGGCCACGGCAAACGTCTTTCGGGCTGAAAGTGGAATTGCCACGAGCGCTCTGAGCACGTGTGTTCGAAAACGACTCTATCGTCAGAATTTGGCGGCCAGTACGGCTAACCCATGCAGAGCCAGGCTGTCGACGAAAACGCATTCTTTCAAATGCGTCGCAATTTTTCTTCCACCGCCGCCTGTGATGATTTGTACGGGCGTTTCACGACAACCGAATTGTGATCTGGCTGCTGCCTGCAGTCTTCCCGTGATTTCTCGGATTGCCCCCAACTGTCCCCAGAACAGACCAGCGTTAATTGCGGCCTGCGTATTGCGACCGGGTAGAGGCAGGTTCTCGCTTGTCAACGGTCCAGAGCGGTCCGTATCGATCATCGGCAGACGAGCTGTATAATCATGCAGTGCGTACGCAGACAGGCGCAGCCCGGGAAGTATGCTTCCGCCACGGAACACACCATCCGATGTTACCAGGTCAATCGTCGTCGCGGTGCCCGAATCCACGATAATCGCTGCCCGATCCGGCGCGAACAGGTTTACTGCGGCGAATGCTGTCAACAGGCGGTCGACTCCAACTTTGGCGGGTTCATCCACGTCGGCCGTAATGGGGATCTGGGAAGCCTTTCGGATAACGGTCGGGGCAATGTTGCCCCACGAAGGATCTGCCACCAGGCGGTCAAGGTCGGGCGGATTTGAACCCGCAAGCACCACACGTTGGGGAGTTCCGACGTCGAGCCCGGAAGTCCAGTCGAAGATTGCTTGCGCCAGGTCCGGAACCTCGGCCAGTTCGATGGCTGTGACGGTACGTGGCTGAGGAGCTGTGGCTGCTCCAATTTCGAACACTCCCAATTTGGCTCGGGTATTGCCCACATCGATAACCAATGTCCGGTTCTCTGTCATCTTCCGCCTTGCATCCTGGAATACTGATAGTCCCGCTCTGGCGAGCGATGGACAACAGTGGAGTCTGAGCACGACATCATTGCCACCGTTGGGCCGGCGATCACAACGTGCCCAAATCAGTACTGAACCCTATTCAGCAGATCGACCTTACTTTCAGCGATCGGAATCAGGACACAATAGTGTCGACGACCGGCGCAGAACGTTGTATTACCAGGGAAATTCGGGAAAAACTGCACAGATGCAGATCCACCGCCAGGATTTTCGCGTTGCCTGCGAATCGGCCGAATGGATTGTTTGAATCGCAAGGATAGAAGTACAATCGGATATTCTGGTGAACATTGATGCCGATTTCGCATTCTGGTCAGTGAACGTTTTCGAAACGGTCTGCCTAGTGTGGCCACTCGATAACGGAAATCCGGCGGGGCTCTCAACGTGACCGATCGTCTGGCTGAGAGATGGAACGGGCAGGAGAATGTGATGTGTGCTAATCAGCTTAATCTAACGGCTCGGCTGCTGTCGGCTGTTTTGCTATGCGCGGGAGTGACGGTGGCTGAAACACCGAACGACCTGTCACCGAAGGGGCAGGGGCGATTTGGCCAGTTTCTTACGCTGCAAAGTCCGATAGGTGATGCGCAAGTTGCCCGAGTTGGGAACCTTGCCGTGGAACTGCAGGCGAAGGCGGTCCGCGAAGACCGTGAGGCCGTGCTGATTCTGGAAATTCCACCGGGCTCCAGCCGATTTGGCCAGGTCAGCGACCTTGCCAGGAGGCTCACATCGGCGGATGTTTCACGAGTTCGGACGGTGGCGTGGCTTCCTGAATCAGTGGACGGCTACCATGCGATTGTGGCGCTCGCCTGCCACGACGTCGTCATGAACCCCGACGCTTCTTTGGGGAACGTCGGCCATGGCAAGGCTGTTCCCCAAGAAGAGCGGGATTTTATTCTGAGTATCGTTGATCGTCGCAGAAACAGCCGGCTGTCGCGCGGGGTGGTGCAGGCAATGATGGACCCTGCCGTCGAGCTTTTGCGCGTCCGTCTGGATAGCGCAGCCGGCATCGAAGAACAAAGGTTTCTGACGCAGCGGGAACTCAAGCTGCTGCAGAATCAAAACACCGTGATTTCTGCCACGGAAACCATTAAGGACATCGGCTCGCCTGGCTTGTTCGTGGCCGATGATGCGGTGCGCGCCGGATTTCTGGTAGCGAAGACCGTCACTGAACGGCGCCAGGTGGCCGCCTTGTATGATCTGCCAACGGAATCAATGCGAGAACGCAGTGGCATTGATCGACAGGTCAATGCACGGCTTATACAGATGCATGAGGCGATTACGCCTTTGACCGAAGAATTCACACTTCGTCAGATTCGCACGGCCGTCACTGAGGGGGCCAATCTGCTGATTATTGACATCGATTCGCCTGGAGGGTTTCTGGATTCCAGTGTCAACATCGCCAACACGCTGGCGGAGCTGGATCCCCAGAAAGTGACTACGGTTGCGTGGGTGCGGGAACGGGCTTTGAGTGGGGCGGCGATCGTGGCACTGGGTACGGACAGAATTGTTATGGCATCGGACGCACATCTGGGCGACGCCGGCGTGATTCGGGAAACCGAGGAAGGCGGCGCATTTGAACATGCTCCTGAGAAAATAAGGAGCCCTTTGCTGGTGACTCTGGGGAATCTTGCGGAGCGGAAGAATCGGCCACCGGCACTGCTGCAGGCGATGGTCGCCATGAAAATGCAGGTGTATGAGATGACGAATGTGGCCACCGGTCGTGTCACGTATATGAATGAGGATGAGATCGAAGATTCGGGTGAAGAGTGGATCAAGGGGCCCGTTGTGCCTGAATCTCGGGATGAGTTTTTTCTGACGGTCAACGGCGCTCGCGCCCACGAGCTGGGCCTTGCTGAGGCCCCCTGTGAAAACATGGATGAGTTGCGGCTCCGATTGGGTATCGCTGAGGGCGAAGCCCTGGAGGCCATTGGTCGCACATGGGTCGATACATTCGTGTTCGTACTCAGGTCTCAGATCGCCGGTTTTGGTTTGATCACTTTGGCAATCCTGTGCCTGTACATCGAGCTGCACATACCGTCCGGTATGTTTGGAATTCTGGCAGCCGTCTTTTTTGCACTTTTCTTCTGGAGCCGGTATCTGGGCGGAACATCGAGCTCGCTGGAACTCATTATGTTCGTGCTGGGCCTCGGATTGCTGGCCATGGAGATGTTTGTGGTTCCCGGCTTCGGCGTCTTCGGCGTTTCGGGGCTGCTGCTGATGGCAGGGTCGCTGGTGATGGCCAGTCACACATTCTCAGGCATGTCGGCGGGACAACGCTTCGATGAGTCGATGAGCAGTCTGGGCAGCCTTGCAGGTGCCCTGGTGACTGTTATCTTTGTGGCCATGTTTCTTAACCGGTTTCTGCCGACCATTCCGCTGCTGAATCGACTGATACTGACGCCCCCCGGTCATGCAACGGTCGACGAGAACGCTCCACATTTGGCCCCATCCGTTTACGACAGCCAGCAGACCACAGGCCCTATCGTTACAGGAGACGTCGGCATTGCCGAATCGACTCTGCGTCCCAGTGGCAAGGCAAGCTTCGGAGAAAACCTCCTGGATGTCGTCAGTGACGGCGGGTATGTCGACCACGGCACACACGTTGAAGTCGTCCGCGTGGCGGGAAATCGCATCATCGTCCGTGCGGTCGAATCTCAGGGGGCAGTGGTGTAATCTCCGTTATTGTTGCACACTGAAGCGTCTGGTGGCGACAGGTGAGTGCCGGCACGATCGGCGTGGCACTGTTCTGGTTTCCGGGCAATTCGGAGTGCACGACAGAGACGACCTGAACTCTCCTGTGGGCGACGCCATGGTGATTTTCAGCAATACACGGTTTTTGAAAAGAAGCCTGTATCCGTATTCTGCGTCAGGCGCCGAAATATTTCGTCTGTGCCGACGAACTTCAGAAAGAAGGGGAGGTTCTTACGCTGAACCGCCTGGAATGCTCTCAATAACTCCGCCGCTGTTTCGTCGACGGCGACAGATTCTGTTTGCACGGTTTGCGAATCCATGATGCAAAAGACGATGCCGTTTAACCCGGCCGGCGGAATTCGCCACGCATAATTCAGCATCGCACTTATTTTTGCACCGCCATCTCCATCGGTTTCCCTGCCTATATTCAGCAACGTTCCGGGAATAAGAGTCAACGCCACTTCCTGTTCGCGTGACAGAGCGACCGTGAAATGACTCAGGCCCGGCTGTGCTGTCGTGCCGACTGGCGTTTTGCACCACATCCAGAGATTGCTGATGGCGAAAGAGAGTCTCTTCAGAATTGTTTGTGCCGAATCACCAAGCAACGCGATGTTTTCGAAGTCGCCGTCATGTTCCAGCATCTTTCCGAGCAGAGAATTCATGAGAGCAGCTTACCTTTTGTCGTGCACGGTACTGGCTCGTGGGAGCAATGAAACTGCAACCAAAACGCGTCGTTCACGGCCACAGGTCAGCGTGAAACGCTGGAATTGGTTTGAGTGATGGCAGAGCAGGAAATTACGGTGGCCAGGAGAGTTGCCTTGCTTCTGTTGACTTGGTCGTCTTGAGACGCGATTAGAACAATAATCTGATTTCTTGAACGTTAAACGCCGGCCGAGTCGTCACGTTCCGGAAATGTTTTGTCTTCGGGTATGTCCGTCAGCGCAGCCTCACCTGATGATACCGTACGCGGTTCCACCATGACCAGCGAAAGGCACCATGCTCCAAGAACGATTCCGGCGATGCCACAGAACGGTATGGTGTAGCCGATTCTGTGGACGACATCACCTACCAGCGGCGACAAAATGATGGGGGGGGCCATACACAGAACGACCGTGCTGACGTAGATCGGGTGATTCTCACGAGTCGTCAGTTCCAGAGCGTAGTTCAGCATCATTCGAAAAGTGACCGGCACCAGCCCCAACCATGCGAATGAAAGCCAGTACCACTGCGCGTTCGCAAATGCTGCTAGGATAAGTGCTAACGGCGGGGCAAACATTGCCAGAAACGTCAGCCAGCGCAGCGCTGCCCGTGTGCCCTGCCGGTCTGCGAGCCGACCACTGAACCAACTGAAAAACGCGGCCGAAAGATTCTGCGCCACAACCCACACCATCAGCATGTGTCCCTCATATCCCGGCTGTTCCCGCCCCAGTCGCTGATAGTGCGGAAAGAGCAATTGCGAGCATACGAAAAGTGCCGCCAGGCAACATAGTCTTCGCAGATGGGCGTCGCTGCGCAAAGCGTGGTGCGCGACCGCGAATCGACGAGGGGCATCAATGGGCAACCGCGTCATAATAGGATCCGACTGTTCCCTCAACCCGCGGATCGTGAATCCCGCCAGAAGAAACATGGCGCCGGTAAATAGAAATATGAATGCAAAGTGCGGTGGTTGATGCTGTGTCCACGGTCGAAGCAGTATCCAGGCCATCAGGACCGCCACGGGAGATCCCACGTTCCCTGCAATTGCTGCCAGTCGCCCGCGTCGCTCCGGTCGAATCAGTTTTCCCTGAATGGTGTTGTAGGCGGCCTGGTTGACTCCGCAGATGCAAAAGAACGCAGCATATGCAGTCAGAAAAAATGCCACGAACCATGCCGGGGAATTGCCTCCGAACAACAGCAGCATTCCGCCCACGGACAGAAATGGAACTGACATCAGAAACGTTGTTCGCGCCAGCCAGCGAGACTTCAGCCCTGCACGAGCAAGACGATCGGACAGCAACACAGGAGCGAGCGACTGTCCGAACCGATTCAGGGGCGGCAGCATCCCTCGCACCCAGCCGACGTCAGTGATGCTGTCCAGAAATGCCGGAACGATGACGCTTTCTGTTTTGAAGATCCATGCTGTGCGAAACAGCATCTGGTGCAGCACCAGCGTCAGCACATTGCGTCCTTCAGCCCGATCGTTTGCGGCTGCTTCAGCAGCGTCGGATGGCGTTGGCGAGTGGGGTTGCGTTTCGGTGATCCGGGGCATTCCGAAGATGTTTCGGGGCGAAAACAGACGATGTGGACGGCGGTGCAATCTTCGCCGGTTCGGCCACGAATGCCAGCGCCGCCGAGCACGTTCGTGAGAATGAGAACGTTGATGGAGCTGCCCGGTCGTTGATTCTGAGGCTGACGTCGTGATGCGCCGCCGATTATCTGTCCTGTCTGTGGCGACATAATGCAAACGTCAATTGGCCGGTGAGTCGACATCTGTGGCAGGATTGGTTCTGGTCGGACCTGAGCCGGCGGGGGATAGTGCCCGATTCTTGTTTTGCATCGTCCCGGTCGTCCCGTTACGATCAGAATATACGTCAAAACCCGTTTGCCGCGCACTACTGAAAGGGAGTCTGTGAGTCGTCGTTCGTTACTCGAAGATCATTCCACGCGGTTGTTTGATACCAGGCGACTGTTGGTTGGCATCTGTATTACGGCAGCCGTTTACGCCATTCTTGAAGTCAGCCGTGCGGATGGCAGCGAAGGCGACGGGGGCACGGACACAACATGTATCTGCGGTGAAGCGAAAGGCCGAATTCAGCACTCCTTCCGGTATTGTCATTGAAAGGCAGCACACGATTTTACACGTAAAAAAAGCCCGGACCTGACGGCACCGGGCAAATCGAAGATTAGCAGCTACGAATTGTCGTAGACGGTACTGGCTCGTGGGAGCTGCGAAACTGCTGCAGAAAATCGCTGTTCGCGGCCACAAGTCAGCGTGGTTGTTCCGCTTCCTTTACGGCAATACAACAGTCTTCAGATTCTGTCGACCGTCTTTTTCAACCAGCACAACGGCATGAGTCGCGTTTAGCTTGTCCATCTGCACAACGCCCTGCAGCGAATCAATGGTCACGTAGCTCTGCCCGGCTGCACCGCCACCGCTCACCCGTTCCGTGAGTCCCTTGTTTTTACTCAATCCAGCGGTCGATATTTTCATGACGCCGCGAGCACTGTTAGTGAGCAGCAGAAAACCGGTACCGGCCTTCTCGTAGCTGATCATGTCCAGCGGCTGATTTCGATTACCGAGTTCTGCGACGGTCGTGGCGGTGATTCGTTCACCTGCTGCGGCAAGTTCGTCAAGGGGGATTTTGACAAGCGGAGTGCATTGATAGGCTGCCAGAAGACTGGGCTTTCCTTCGATCATCAGTGGAACAAAGGTTCGCATTGCGGAAGTGTCTTCGTCTTTCCCGTGAGCAGCGTGGTAGATCTGAACGCCGACGCCCTTGTCGGATTTCGCGAACGGAAATACAAGTTCGCGGACGCTGGAAGGTGCATCGCCGCTTCGCAGCCCGGAAACCAGAACTTTACCTTCGTACCAGACGATATCGGTAATGGAATCGTTTCGTGGATTTCTCCGGCGTCGTCCTGTCGCCCCGTCCGCCGGAGCGTTGGCCAATACGGCTTTCGAATATCGCACGTCTTTCAGCGCCAGCTGAGTGATCTTTCCCGCACCATCAATCTGTACGATGGCCGGCTTTCCGTCTGCCGTGACGGCCGCAAACACATTGCCCGTTGCCGGGTTAGTTGCCAGGTCATTGACGGTAGCGGTTCCACCGACCACGTCACCAATCTTGGTGGCTAAGTCGTCAACATTGATGCTGGCCTTCGATGCATCACCTTCTCGATTGCCGGTGGCGACAGCGAACACTGTCGCTGACTTCGTGTCACCGATGAACAGAATGTCGTCCGGTCCGAATGTCAGCTTTCCCGCCGATTTGATGTCGGGAGTTCCACGTTCCAAACCCCATTGATCGGCCGTTACGAAGTTGCACGCCGATGTCATCACGATTGCTGCTGCACACAAATGTTTCATCATTCTGTCATCCTCCTCTGCGGGATGGCCCGCAAGCCTGTTTGAGCACACGCCCGAAATAGTATGGTTCGCTGCAATGATACATTCAGTGCACGGGTAAGGCCCAAAACGAACCGTTAGTAAGATATGCAGGCATTCAGGCGACCAGCCTGAACAGGCAGCATGACGAATGCCAGGACATTCCTCAACCGACCGCGCAGCATTCGTTCGATTGCTGTCTCTGCAGCCAGTCAGGTCGCTGAGGAAATCTCTGAGTCTTTCCTCACGGTAACGGGCAAAATGGAATTACTCAGATTGAGGTTCGCCAGGCTTGACAACCTGCGAGCGCTTGAGATCTTGGGAAGGTCGGCAGCATGATGTTTCTGCCAGACCTACCGATTCCCCCCCCCGCATATGATAACAAACAACGGAGGCTGGCCATGCCCTCTCAATCACGTCGTCGTTTTCTTCAACAGTTTGCTGCCACATCAGCCGGATTGACTCTGCTGCCCTCGTTGAACATGGCGGCTGACGAATCGGCAGGAAACCTGCATCTTGCCCCGTTCCGCTTCGATGTGACTCCACCGGAAGGCCACTCGTTGTGTGGCGGATGGATCAAACCGGTCATCGGTGTTGATGATTCTCTGGAAGCCATTGGGTTCGTATTGCTTGGTGCCGGAAAGCCGATTGTCCTGTGTGCTGTCGACTGGACCGGGCTGCTGAACGATGCTCATGTGCAGTGGCGGTCGGCACTGGCCGAAGCGGCCGGTACGACGCCGGATCGCGTGGCCGTGCAATGTGTGCATCAGCACAACGCACCGTTTGTCTGCCTGGACGCCGAAGCCATCGTTTCGAAACAGGGAAATCTGCCGCACATCGTTGAGTTGGACTTCTTCCGTCGCTGCCTAGATCAGGCACAAGCGGCTGTGGAAGCCGGGATGCAGAAGGCGCGACCGGTTACTGGGATTGCAGCTGGACAGGCAGAGGTGCAGGATGTCGCATCGAATCGTCGAGTCTTTCGCGACACGTACGGTCATGTTATGAAAATGCGAGGCAGTAGTTGTCGTGACGAAGAGCTGCGAGCGCTTACGGACGGGATTATTGATCCGCAGCTGAAGACTGTGGCCTTCTATGACGGCGATACGAAAATTGCGGCCTGTCATTATTACGCCACGCACCCGATGAGCTACTACGGTGATGGACGGGTGAGCAGTGACTTTGTCGGTCTCGCCCGTAAACGCCGCCAGCAGGAACAGCCGGAGTGTCAGCACCTTTACTTCACTGGATGTGCGGGTAACATTTCCGCCGGAAAATATAACGATGGCTCGCAGCCCGTGAGACAGGTTTTGGCGAACCGTATATACGATGGCATGGTGGCCGCCGAAAAGAATCTGCAACCCCGATCTGTAGAACACGTTGGCTGGCGGACCGTCGAGATGCTGCCAACTGCGCGGACGACACTGTCTGCCGATGCCCTGCAGGAGCAGATTTCCAATCCGCGGAATTCTGTTGTTAACCGAAATCGACCGTCGTACATGCTGAGCTGGCTCAGGCGACTGGAAAAACAAACACCGATCGTTCTGAGTGCCCTGCAGGTCGATGATATTTCGCTGCTGCATCTGCCGGCGGAATCTTTCATTGAATATCAGCTGCGAGCTCAAAAGCTGGGCGGCGATCGTTTTGTCGCGACGGCGGCGTACGGTGACGGTGGACCGTGGTACATTCCGATTGCGGAAGAGTATCCCAACGGTGGCTACGAAGTTTCGGTGGCTTTCTGCGATCCCGGAATCGACGCTGTCATGACAAGCGGCATGCAATCGTTACTGCAGCCATCAACGGGCGCGTGACGCAAACGAACTCCGCGGCATCCTGGGCGACATACCAAAGAGCCACAGGAGATGTTACTGGCGATTGTCGGCAGCACGGTCGTGCCGTCGCTCGATCGCTCGCCGATAGGTTTCCACATACTGACGTGCACTGTTCTGCCAGGACCAGTCTGCCGACATGCCATTTTTTATGACCTGTTCCCAGACGTTCGGCTGCCGGTACAATTCGACTGCTCGCTCGACGGTTTCCGCCAGTTGCGTTGACGAGTAGTCGTCGAACACGAAGCCGGTCGCGACGCCAGCTCTAAGGGTTTCGGGATCAACGTTGACGACCGAATCGGCCAGGCCGCCAATCCGTCGTACGATTGGCAGTGTGCCGTAACGCAGGCTGTACATCTGATTCAACCCGCACGGCTCAAAGCGACTGGGCATCAGAAAACCATCAGCCCCGGCTTCGATCTGATGGGCCAGGCCTTCGTCAAACCCAATGTACACCGCCACCCTGGATGGATGTTCGTGAGCCAGGTGCTGAAGGTAGTCTTCGTAGCGGGCATCACCGGTCCCCAGAAAGGCGATCTGTATGTCGTCAAACAGAAGCCGCGACGCACATTCTGCCAGCAGGTCGAATCCCTTCTGGTCGGACATGCGAGACACCATGCCAAACAGTGGCACTCGGTCTCGCTGGGGCAATCCCATGCGTTCCTGCAGGGCCGACTTGCAGACAGCTTTCCCCGGGTTGATTTCCTGAACAGAGTAGCTTGCGGGAAGGAATGGGTCGGATTCCGGATTCCAGATAGCCGTATCAATGCCGTTCAGGATCCCCGTCAGATCCTTCCGGCGATAACTGAGCAACGCATCCAGACCCTCCCCACCTTCAGCCGTGCAGACTTCTCGCGCATAGGTCGGACTGACGGTCGTTATCTGATCCGCGAAGCTGATCCCCGTTTTCAGCAGGTTCAAATCACCCCATGATTCCATGTGATGCATGTTGAAATAGCTTCCGTCCATGTCGGTCAGGGGCATGTCGGGAGACCAGAATCTTCCCTGAAACGCCATGTTGTGCAGCGTCATAACAGATGCTGCATTTTCAAAACCTGGTCGGCCTGCGAACTGCGAATGCAGCAGAGCTGGAATCAGCCCTGTCTGCCAGTCGTTGCAGTGAATGATGTCGGGCCGCAGCACCATCTGCTGGCAGACTTCCATCACCGCCCTGCTG
The DNA here is from genome assembly GCA_029247265.1 of Fuerstiella sp. Lineage (GTDB taxonomy): Bacteria > Planctomycetota > Planctomycetia > Planctomycetales > Planctomycetaceae > Fuerstiella. The sequence continues at coordinate 14,207 of JAQWLN010000145.1, read as the reverse complement.
AAGAAGCAAAAGCGGGCGCAATTGTCCACATAGCCCTGACCGTCTTCCATGTACAGTTGCGGTCTGTCAAAGTAATCCGGCTGACTGACCAGCAGAACTTTGACTCCTGAGTCCGGCAGCATGGTCCAGTTGACGCCGCCAGTCACGTAGCGGCCGTTCATCGAAAGCGAAAACCGCAGCTCCGTATCAGCGACATCCGGCCGCTGTTCCTGTTTTGAGAGACGTAACTGGCGGTAGTCGGGCACGATGACCGTCACGCTGTGTCCCAGCGTGTCCAGAGATTTCGCCAGTGCCATCGATACGTCCGCCAGGCCACCCGTTTTCGAGAACGGAACAGCTTCGGAGGCGGCGAGAACGATTCTAAGTCGGTCAGAACTGAGCATTGTTTGAGATTTTGACCGGCTGCATGCGGGCCGGGGCTGTATCATAAGTCCGTGTCAGTCATGATTGGAAACGTGACATACTGAAGAAACGGCGCGTGTCCTGTCGAAGAAAACCTTCTCTGATTCTAGCGTTTTTCCGCACAGATCACGCAAAAAGCACATCATTACTGAAGCAGAAACGGGACATAATCGTCCGTTGCGACACTGACGGGCAGAACAGGACCAATCATGATCATTCGTAAAGAATATAAATTCTACGCAGCTCACCGAAACGAAACGCTGCAGGACAAATGCAGCAATATTCACGGTCATCGATACGGCCTGTTGATTCATTTCGAAGTGGAACGCGACGGAGACATCAGCACGCTGTTTGGCGACTTTGATGAAAAGATTGAACCGTACCTGAAAGAGAACTTCGATCACGGCATGCTGATCAATCGGCACGATCCGCTGTACCAGACGCTGATCGACCATTGCTCACGCACGGGAGAGCAGTTCCGACTGAAAGTATTCGATGGTTCGACCAGCGTGGAAAATCTGGCATGGATCATGTTTTCCGAAATCACAGCCATGGGGTTTCGACTTGATCGACTGGAGATCCAGGAGACTGACACTTCGAATTTGATTTACACCCGCGAAGACTGGGTCCAGGACAATCGTGTTCTGTCGGCGACCAAAGAGGCCCAATCCGCCGACCAGGTCTGAATCAAGCGTAAGAAGTTGAAACGACAACAGATGCCGCTTTATTTCCGACGTAAATTGCTGCGACATTCCGGCTGCGGTCTCGGCTCGCTCGCTTTCGCGGGCATGATGGCAGAATCGGGCGAACTGCAGGCGATAAACCGTGATCCGTCTGCTTCGCCGTTGTCTGCAAGACAGTCACATTTTCCCGCCAGAGCCAAACGCATCATTCATCTGTTTATGAATGGTGGTCCGTCTCAGATCGATACGTTTGATCCCAAACCCAATCTGAAGTCGTTGAACGGCCAAGCCACTGCCGGATTCCGTAAAGAACTCGCTGCAGCCGACTCAGAGGAAACGCGTTGGCAATATCTTCGCGTCTCCGTTTTCTTTTTCACGGCACGGTCACAGCGGTCTGGAAATCAGCAGCCTGTACCCTAACGTTGCCAGGCATGCGGACGATCTGTGTGTCATACGGTCCATGCAGGGAGAAGTTGCCAACCATTCGCCGGGGCTGTTGCTGACGAATTGCGGACACTCCACATTGCCGCGGCCAAGTCTGGGTTCGTGGATGCTGTATGGTCTGGGCACAGAGAGCGACGACCTGCCTGGATACGTGGTACTGATGCCAAACGGGATGCCGACAGCGCAGTCTCGCAACTGGACCAGTTCATTTTTGCCCGGCATCTACCAGGGCACTCATATTGAAACAGAGAACACGAACGCCGAACTGATTCCCAATCTGACACGAAAGGACATTCGGCCCGGGACACAACGTGCCCAGGTCTCGCTGACACAGTTTTTGAATCGTCGACACGCCGCCCAACGTCCCGGAGACGAACGTCTGGAAAGCCGTATCCATTCCATGGAGCTGGCTTTCCGAATGCAGAGTGCAGCGACTGACGTGTTTGATCTGGCCGGTGAACCGCTGCATATCCGTGAAATGTATGGTGACACGTCACAGGGCCGCAACATGTTGATTGCCCGGCGGCTGGCTGAACGCGGCGTTCGTTATATTCAGTGTTATCATGGAGGTGGCCAGCCGTGGGACAGCCATGCATCAATTGTGAAGAACATCACCCGGCTGGCTGGTGACTCCGACCAGCCGATTGCGGCACTGCTGACGGATCTGAAGCAGCGCGGCATGCTGGAAGACACGCTGGTGATCTGGGGTGGAGAAATGGGCCGTACTTCCACAGTACAGGCTGGTCCGAAAGATTTCAGTCGGGTCGGTCGAGATCATCACATCGACGGTTACACCATCTGGCTGGCGGGGGGCGGTGTCAAGGCGGGGACCGTCTGGGGCAGCACGGATGAGTTTGTTATGGCCGTGACGGAGAACAAGGTCGACTTACATGATTTGCACGCCACGATCCTGCACCAGATGGGATTCGACCACAAACAGCTGACGTATAAATACTCAGGCCGCGACTTCCGTCTGACCGACGTTCATGGCGAAGTCGTTACGGGTATCCTTGCGTGACGGGAACTGCAGTCTGATCGTTGTTTAATTTTTCGAAGGCAAAATATCGTTGCCTTCAACGACCTGAGGCACGGCGTCCGCGGGGATTTTGACGTGCGATTCCACAACACGGGCGACGGCCAGCAGTGTGGCTTCGTCATGCAGTCGACCGGTCAGCGTGCCGCAGGCCGGTTGTCTGGTGCGGCCATCACCCACCATGACCGTAGGGATCACGACTGTGGGGTGCCCTGTTAAATTGCAGATTCCCAGATCTCCGCCACCGATGTACACATCGACCGAGCGAAAGACGTCCGCCATTTTCTGCATCAGCCCGGTGCGAAGTCGGGCCGCATGCAGGTAATCAACGGCCGTCATGAAATGCATCTTGCGGAATATTTCCGGCCATCGATTCAGGCCGTCTGTGTTCTTCGTCGCCACCAGATCATGAAAGATGGTGGCGGCTTCTGCATCCAGCATCAGACTCATCGCCCACTCAGGGAATTCGTCCGGCAGCGAAACCGGGACGATGTTGGCGCCGAGTTCTTCAAGCAGCGCCAGAATTTCCTGATCGGCAGGCCCTGAACGAACACCTTCCACGTGCCCGATTTTCAGCTTGCTGAGATCAACGTTCATCGGCCACTGAAACCATCGATCCACCGACGTGGGATCCCCGGCATCAGCGCCGTGAATCGCTTCGAAGACAAGTCCACAATCATCGATGTGGCGTGCCAGCGGGCCGATCTTGTCCATCGTCCACGACAGGGCCATACAGCCCTGTCGGCTGACTCGACCAAACGTCGGTCGCAGGGCGGCAATTCCACACCTGCGACCTGGTGAGACAATGCTGCCCAGTGTTTCACTTCCCAGAGCAAAGGGCACAAGCCCCGCGGCAACAGCCGCTGCGGAGCCGGCCGAAGAACCGCTGGATCCCTGATCCGGGTTCCACGGGTTCCGAGTCTGCCCGCCAAACCAGCGATCCCCCATCGCCAATGCACCCAACGACAGTTTGGCCACCAGCACGGCGCCCGACTGCTCGAGTTTCTCAGCGACAGTCGCCGTTTGCTCGATGAAGCGAGTCGTAAACTGCGGGGCACCCCATGTGGTGGGATAGTCCGGAACGGCGATGAGGTCCTTCGCGCCCCAGGGAATGCCGTGCAACGGACCGCGGTCCCGTCCTGCGGCAAGTTCTCGATCAGCCCGCTCCGCCTGACGCAGGGCCAGGTCTTCCGTCAATGTTACCACACACTTCAGCACCGGATCGAAACGGGCCAGAGCGTCTAGGCAATGTCTCGTGAGCTGCACCGAGGAGGTCCCGCCGGATCGGAGGGACGTTCCCAGCTCACGGATGGAGCGAAATGAGAGGTTTTCAGAGAGATCCAGTTCTTTGGGGAGCTCAGATTCCGATGGTGACAGCCATTCCGGGCATTGATTCGCACGAATGCGAACTTCCGCATCAAACATTTCCGGGTCAAAGCGAATCGCCGGCACCGTTTCGTAGCTGACCGCTACAGCTCGCATCTGTTCGCATTTTCGAAGCACGCTCTGTACGGAGGCGACCGCCGTCTTTCGCTCTTCGTCTGTCAGTTCAATTCCGGCGACCCATTCCGCATTGCGTATGGATTTTTCATCAATGGCAACGATCTGCTCGGTCGTCTGTGCGACCGCACGTCGGAAGGCAGCCGTGCCAATCCCGCTTGCGGAAAGAATTCCCAGCACCTGACGGCGAGTTGATGTGACAGATGCCCTGTTGGAGGACGCCGGCAGGACATCGTCAAGTTGATCATCCATGTGGCTCTTTCTGCGCTGTTACGGGATGAATGACGTGTCGTCGTTGATGGCCAGGCAGAATTCCGCGATTAGCCGAGCCGATTCTTCCAGGTCAGATTCCGCCACGACTTCAACCGGACTGTGCATATAGCGATTCGGCAATGTGACCAGTCCCGCTGCACAGCCGCCACGGCTGACCTGGATCGCAGCTCCATCGTTGCTGGCCGGACGACCGAGTGCATTGATCTGCACAGCAATATCGTGCTCCTTTGCCGTCTGTAGCAGCAGGTCGACAACGCGGGGATTGGCATTGGCGCCGCGCACCACAACCGGACCTCCCCCGATTGTTATCTTACCGAATTGGTTCTGGTCAATTCCGGGGCAGTCTGTCGCGTGAGTCACATCGACCGCGATGGCCACGTCGGGGTTCACGTTGTAGGCACTGGTTTGAGCACCACGCAGCCCAATCTCTTCCTGCACAGCAGAGACAGCAAACACCGCAGCCGCCGGGTTCTGTTCCGAAATCATTTTCAGTGCGTTCATGATGACCCAGATTCCGGTCCTGTCGTCCATTGCGACCCCGGAAATTCTTCCGTTCCTCAGTTTCGTCAGTGACGGCTGAGGTGTTACGGAATCGCCTATGGCCACGATTCCGGAGGTCTCCTCAGCCGATGCCGAACCGATGTCGATCCACAAATCCTGAATTTTCGGCACCGTTTTTCGTTCGGTTTCATTCAGCAGGTGGATGGGCTTTCGCGCAATGACACCCGGGATCGAACCATCACTCGCATGTATGAGCATTTTCTGGCCCAGCAGGATCTGCATGTCCCATCCGCCGACAGCACTGACGCGAATAAATCCCTTGTCGTCGATGTGGCGGACAATCAGGCCGATCTGGTCACAGTGCGCATCAAGCAGAATACGCGGGCCACCGCCCGGATTTACGGAGGCAATCAGATTGCCGTGTACGTCTGTATCGACCGAGTGTGAAAAGCTGCCGGCAAATTCACGAACGACCTGTTGTATGCTCTGTTCGAATCCGGACGTGCCGGGAGTCGCCAGTAACGCTTCTAAGAACTCGTCTGCCATCAATGCCTCGCTGATGTTTCCTATTCACGAACAGCCGTCAGATATCAATCGAGTGATACCACAAAAGACGGACAAACATAAGGGAAAGACTGAGGCCTGTAACATGCGGGTTCCCGCCTGGGCTGCGAACCGATAGACTTCTGCCCGCAGTAAAGTGCTCGGTGTTGCGTCAGGTTCAGGGACTGACGGGACAGTACGTTTACGTGTCCAACGACGGCACTGATCGTCTGACACGCTGCCTGCGAAGAACAGGACCTTCGCGGCGCTCAGGAAACACCTGCAGCGGAAACCGTTCATGACAACAGCTATTCAGGAAGAGTCAGTGGCTTCGTCACCACCGCAACCGGGCTTACGTCCGGAAATTGAGCGAATCATTGAATCCGGGCGGGACACCGTCGGGGCACGATCGAAAATGTCGGTCAAGCCGGTCTTCTGGGCGACCGCCGTCAGCTGCATACTGCTGTGGATCTGCTTTACGCCTGTGGACTTTGCGCCGGCGGCGTGGGTGGCACTGGTGCCGTTGTGTCTGCTGCTGCGTCTCGAACATCTGCCTCGATTTAGCTATGGCGTGATTGGTCTTGTTGGATTTGTGTGGGCTGTCGCGACACTGCAGTGGATGCGACTGGGCCACTGGACGATGCATGGAGCGCTGGTCGCTTTGGCGTTTTATGTCTCACTCTATTTTCCCGCGTTCGTCTGGGCTGGTCGAAGAGTTGTTCGTGCGGGCGTGCCCGTGTACCTGGCTGTGCCATGCGTGTGGACGGCTCTCGAATATCTGCGAGCTCACCTGATGACGGGATTTTCGTGGTATTACCTTGGGCATTCTCAGTATCAATGGACTTCATTGGTTCAGGTTTGTGATATCACGGGCGCATACGGTGTGACGTTTCTGGTGGCACTGGCCTCAGGATCGCTTACCGTTTGTATTCCCGCGGTCTGGCTGGTGAAGACTGGGCTTGCCGAATCGGCGACGGCCGTGTTTATACCTTCGCCGAAGCAGCAGAGCTTCGGTGTGGCACTCGCCCCTGGGCTGGTGCTTTTGAGTTGCCTGTACGGCACGAGACAGCACTCCATTCCGCCGTCTGATGCTGCTGGTCCGGTTATTGCCGTCGTTCAGGGCAACTTTACGCCGGAACTGAAACATGACCCCGATCAGTGGCTGCGAATGGTTCATGAACACGACCTGCTTTCGCGTCGCGCTGCCGGGTTGCGGCCTGACCTGATTGTGTGGCCCGAGACAATGTTCCCGGTTCCAGACCAGATCATTGCTGAAGGCGTTACAGATGATGACTTGATCAGCATGCTGCCCTTTAGCGGCGCCGCCACAAACAGCGAACAGGCGAAAAACGAGATTCAACGGTGGCACAGCGGCCGCGCGCGGGAACTGCTCGCCAATCGCAGCCAGGAATCGGGAGCTGCAATGATGGTTGGTTTACTGACGGAAGTTGCAGGAAAGAATGGACGATCACGATTCAATTCGGCAGCCTTCGTCCGTCCCGATCTCGGCTATGTTGGACGTTATGACAAGATGCATCGAGTCCTTTTTGGTGAGTACATTCCGTTGCGATCTGTTCTGCCGTGGCTGGCAAAGCTGACGCCATTCAGCGCGGGATTCGGCATCGATGCAGGAACCAGTCCTGAGGTCTTCGAATACGGAGGAACGCGTTTCTCGCCGGTTATCTGTTTCGAAGACACAGTGCCCCACCTTGTACGGGAGGTCGCGAGTACTCGCGATGCAGCGGGGCATACACCGGACGTCCTGATTAACATGACTAACGACGGCTGGTTTCGCGGCTCCAGTGAACTGGACCAGCATCTGATTGCTGCCACGTTTCGGTGCATCGAAACACGTCGCCCGATGGTCCGCGCTGTCAACGCCGGGATTTCAGCGTTCATTGATTCTGCCGGGCGCATTCGGCAGCCTGAGCACTTTCTGCTGATGAATCAGGAATCCGCCGGACTCGTCGCGCAATTCGAGAAGGCGGAATCGATGACTAACCCACTCACCGGTCGGCGATATCGACAGCGTTCCGCGGTGATGGTGGGACAGGTTCCGCTGGATGCTCGTAGTTCTTTTTACGTTCGATTCGGAGACTGGTTCGCCATGCTGTGCAGCGTCTGCGCTGTTGTTGCCATGTCGATCGGTATTCGGCGGCCGTTATCTGGTGAGTGTCGGTAATTCAAAACAGGCTGCTTCGATTTCGCTGCGCACCAGAACGCGGTCACCGTAAAGGCACAGTGTGTTCCAGCATACACCCGAGATGGTTGGGAATGATCCGAGTTCTTCATAGCCGTCTGGGGATGCTGTGATCAGATAAAGCGTTCCGCTTTCACTGTGCAGCAGAATGCGGTCATTCACCAGCAGCAGCTGGCCATGTCCGAATCGTCCGCGGCGTTTCCAGATTCGTGCACCATCGGACAGTCGTGCGCATTCCAGGAAACCGTTGGACAGGGAGTACGCATGACCGTTCCGCAGTACGGGACTGGTTAACTTCGTTTTCAGTACACGACTGTTTTCCCAGACGATTGACGGCATGATGTGCCCGTCCTCGTTTGTCAGCTTAATCAGCTGGCCTCCACCGTCAGGATACCCCTTTGACGTCAACACGTGCGACTCTGATACAACAGAAACCTGTGAGGTATTGGCACCCCCGTTGGATTCACCAGGACGAGGCAGATTCCAAAGTGATTCACCTGTGTCAGGGTCGAAACCCATTACTCTTGTTTCGGCCGTCAGCAGGATTTGCGGCCTGCCGGCGACTGTGGCCAGCACGGGCGACCCATAGGCAATCATCTCGCTGCCCCCCCGCCAGCGAAGCTCGCCGGTAAGCCGATCGAAAGCCAGCAGCGTGGACACATTGCCTGCCGGACCACCGCCCGGCACAACGACCAGGTCACCAACAATGAGTGGGGAACCCGAACGCCCCCATGACAGGACCGTGTTTTTTTCGTACTGGAAGGCGAGTCCGTCGGAATCTGTTTCGTAGGCAAGTTCGATGCCCAAAACCTCATTCAGGTTCACCTGCCAGATTTCAGAACCATTGGCACCGTTCAGGCAAACACAGTTCCCCACCGCTCCGACGGCATACACATGTCCATCATGAATCGTGGGCGTTGTTCGAGGGCCCACATGGCCGAGATTCATCTTGTCGTGGTGACGAGCGGTATGCTGGTGAAGCCACTGCAGTTGCCCTGTTTCAATGCTGTAGCACGTAATGCATTCTTGCTCGTCTCGTTGTTCCATTGTTACGATATGACCGTTCCGGGCAGCAAAGCCAGACCAGCCGCTCCCGATCGGCTGTTTCCAAATCTGAGTCGCACCGGAAAAGCGATCGTCATCCAATTGAAAGTTCACGCTCATCGTCCCGTCGCGTTGGCCGCCCAGAAACATCGGGAAATCATGTGGCGTCTGAGTGGTTAGATCCACCTCAGTCAGTGTGGAATCAATTGGAATAGCAGGAGGCTCCGGCCTTGATTCCCATATGGGCTCAAATCGAATGATGCTGACATCGCCTCCGTGGATAGGACGAAAGATGGAAACCAAGGCAAACGGTAAAGCAACGACACAGACACTGGCCACAATTCGTTGCCACCATTTCCAGCGGCTGAACACCAGAAACCATCCGACCCACAGCACAATCAGGAACACGCTGCCGAAAATCGATACCACGATCACGATGTCCAGCCCAACGCTCAGAACATCTTCCACGTCGCTGATGAAGACAATCGCCAGCGCCATCAGCGATATCAGAAAACCGGTTACGAACAGCATTTTTCCGGGGAAAGCACCACGACGGTCACCTGACGCGCGCGTATGGCGGAGTTCATATGGATCTGCTGTAGGATCCCTTGGCACGTCTGCCTGATCGTTCATTGAATTATCCGAGATTTGGCGCGTGGAAAAGGTGTCCAATCGTGAGCACGGTCAGTGATTGTAGAAGCAACGACAGGAATCCCCCCACGCCCTCCACGTTTCGCCATCACCCACTGAATATTGACCAAATCGCTGGGTTTACAGCGTATTACGCTGACTCATGGCCGCGAAAAACGTTTTCTGGCCTTCAATATCGGCTTCCAACGAGCCCGAACGTGCTACGTGTTATCGTAAACTGCTCTAGTCGCGATAACAGGCACTTCCTGCCTGATGGAGTTTGTCGGTTAGGGGGACTTATCGTGTTTTTCGGTTCCGGCAAAGTTTAACGGTGAAACTGACGATACGGATTGTGACGGCACATCGTATCCGGAATTCCGCTGAGATGTCCGTTCAGTAGACGTGGTCACAGCCAGCATTCATCAGGTCTGTGCTGCGAATAAGGAACCGTCGCGATCGCGGCGCAGGGGGACCGTCAGAAGTGTATACGCCGCAGAAAAGAATGACCGCCACCATTGTGTTGGCCTCGATTCTGCTTCAGGGGTGCGCAATGCAGCCGCTGACGCTGCAATATTTGTGGCGACACGATGAAGGTCTCTCGTACTACGAAGACGCGACTTCTGCCATCGAATACCCGACGGAAACAGAGCCGCAGGCATCAGATCCGGCGTTGTTTGCCGCACCCCGTAATATTCGCTCTTTGGACGAAGTTGATTCCCGCGAAGTGACGCTGACCGAATGCGTCCGAATGGCCCTGGCAAAATCGACGATATTGCGAGATAACGCTGTTGCCCGTGGCGGGCAGAGTCAGATCCTCGTGCAGCCCGGCGGCGTGACATCGGTTTATGAGCCCGCTCTTCAGGCGACAGGGTTTCTGTTTGGCAACCGAGGCGTGGAAGCTGCGTTGGCCGACTTCGACGCGCTGGCTACCACAAGTATCACATGGGGGCGTGACCGAGTGCCCCAGAATGCGGGAACACTTGGATTGGCCAGCGGCCAGCCACAGGTTTTGGAGACTGCGCAGTATCAGACTCGTCTGGAAAAACCACTGGCTAATGGTGCAACTCTGGCCTTACAGAATGACATCAACTACGAGTTGAACAATCGTCCGGCGGCAGTACAGGCATTCCCGTCAAGTTATACCAGCATTGTTCAGGCGGAATATCGCCAGCCTTTATGGGCAGGTGCCGGAGTTGAGTTCAATCGAATTGCCGGACCATTAAGTCAGGGACTGCGTGGGGTCTCGGGACTCTCTCAGGGTATTCTTATCTCGCGCATCAATAACGACATCGCATTGGCCCAGTTCGAGTCACGCGTCAAGATTCTGGTCAAGGACATCGAGGACCAATACTGGGACCTGAATCTGTCACTGCGACTGTATCAATCTGAGATGGCAGCGTTCAAAGATCTGCTGTCGTACTTCAACAAGTTACGAGGACGCAGCGAAGGGGCAGATTACATTCTTCAGGCTGAGTCCAGAATTTTTGAGGCCGACGCGCGTATTCGCGGGTCGCTGGCAGACGTGCTTGAGAACGAAGGCCGTCTTCGCCGACTGTGTCATCTACCGGTGAACGATGGTACGTTCCTTTATCCGGTGGATTTACCGTCGGAAGCAAAGGTTGAGCCGGACTGGTCTGCATCCCTGCAGGAAGCATTCAGTCATCGTCATGAGTTGCGACAGCAGAAGTGGGAAGTCAAGAGTCTGGAACTGCAGTTGAGAGCAGCCCGGAGCCTGACTCGTCCGCGTTTGGATGCGGTCTCTCAGTATCGATTAAACGGACTTGGCGACAACCTGATTGGCAATCACGATTTCCCTCTGGATACGGCATTGGGTGACGTTGCTCGAGGGGGCAACCCCGGTTGGAATCTTGGACTTCAAATGGTTCTGCCCATCGGTCTGAGATCTGCTCGCATTCGCGTTAGAAACCATGAACTTAGACTTCGTAAGAACCGCGAAGTGCTGACGGAGATGGAACGCGAAATTGCCTTCGAGCTTTCTGGTGCAATGATGGGCATGCAACGATGGTACGAACTCGCGGATAGTACAGTTCGCCGTGTTAATTCTGCAGTGAAATACATTGGGGCTGTAGAAGGACGTCTTCAGGTAACCGACCTGAACGCGGATTCGGGGCCGTCCATGTTTAATCTGTTGTTGCAGGCCAAAATTCAGCAGCGTGACGCTGAACAGGCCTACATGCGAAGCATTATTGAGTACAACAAGGGGCTCAATGCATTGAGGTTCGCCAAGGGGACGACTCTTGTCGACAACGAGATTTACCTAGCAGAAGGCCAATGGCACGCGGCGTCGGCTCCGTTTGCCCTGCAACGAGCGATGCATCGCACCCACGGTAAAGATCAACACAAACTTCGCACGGAGCCACTGGAATTTGTTGGAGCACCGGCCCCCGGCAGTTGGGAGTCGCTGGGAACGGACTCCCGGCCATGGGTTCCGGAGCAGCCTGGACTGAGCGGCACAAACGACGGGCCTGGGCCACCATCTCCGGTACCAGGTGTTCCCGATCGGGACATGCTGCCTCGAGTAAATCTTGTGCCACCGGCCGCGGAGCCGCCCGCCATTGATGCACTGCCCGCTAACGAATCGCCGGTAATCGTACCGCCGCCACCGGGCTCTCTGGAACTTCCGAAGCCCGTTCCGATTCCGGATGATGACATCGTCGACTCTCGACCATGGCGAAACGTTCTGAACACATCTGCACTCGCACCTGTCGCCAGTGAAACAGATGACGCCGGCCGGGTCAGGATGTAAAACTCCGTGTTCTTCGGATTTTGATCTGTGCGGAGCGGCCAATCAATTCGCTGTGCTGGCTGTGAGAATTCGGTCCGATCCGCAGTCCTGCCGTTTTCTCACGCAAGCATTGTGCTTAAGATGGTCCTGGTTGGCACGGGTCTGCAAAGGATGAGCCGCGTGGTTCATATTGCTGCGTGCCATCTATGTTCCGAAAGTTGGAACGTTGTACTGATTTTCTGTCGCCGTGTTTGGAAGAGTGACCTCATTCGTATGAATATACTGAGTCTGAAACGTGTGCTTTTGTTAATACTTCCGTCGATACTTTCTGTGAGTTCTATCGTCGCCTGTGCCGGTGTGCCGAACATTGGCGATGAGGTGCCTGCCTGGCGGTTTCTGCAGGGAACGGACGGTTTGCTTCATAGTCGGAAAGATCTTGACGACTCAAAGATCCTTGTCGTGGCGTTTCTGTGTAACAAGTGCCCGTGTGTGAGAGGATACGAGTCTCGGTTCAAGCGATTGGTAAACGAATTCGGGCCTCGCGGCGTGACATTCGTTGGCATCAACAGCACCGTCGGACCGCTTGAAAACATGAACGAAATGAGACGGCGTGCGGCCAGCGGTCGTTACAATTTTCACTACCTGTTTGACACTTCACAACAGGTTGGCCGTGGCTTCGGCGCGACCGCCACTCCGCATGTTTTTGTGCTGGATCAGAACCGACGCATTGCGTACAGCGGTGCATTTGACGACAATCGCAGCGAATCGCTGGTGAAACATAACTTCGTCGTTAACGCGGTCAACGATCTGCTGGCAGAACGTCCGGTGGCAGTTTCCAGGACCAGACAGTTCGGTTGCGCGATCAGTTACCGCTAATATGTCAGGTTGTATTTTGTATGCGATTTTTTGACTTCAAGAATTCGAACGTTTGATATCCGAGATTAATCCACGGTCTTCTGAAGATGCATGCGGACCTGAGAACAGAGTTTCAGCGTAGAACCTTCCTGCATCGAGCGGGCGTAGGCGTCGGGGTGGCAGCGTTGCATTCGCTGACAGATGCAGGTTCGGCGACCGCAGGTCCGGCAGCAGCACTGAATGCGGGCCAGTTCAGTTGTCCTGACCTTCCGGCACGGGTCAAAAGAGTGATCTTCCTGTGCATGGCAGGAGGTCCGTCTCATCTGGAAACGTTTGACTACAAGCCTCAGCTGGCGGCGATGGACGGCAAACCGATGCCGGAATCCTATACCGCGGGCCAACCTATTGCGCAACTTCGGGGGCAGCAGTTGAAGTGTCTGGGGCCACTGATCGATTTTCGCCCGTGTGGGGAAAGTGGCACACTCATCAGCGACTTCATGCCGTGGCACCAGAAGATGGCCGATGACATCTGCGTCGTCAAATCGATGGTGACCGAGCAGATTAATCATGATCCTGCTCATACGTTCATGAACACCGGCACTGCAATCAGCGGTCGGCCTTCAATGGGGTCATGGGTGACGTACGGTCTTGGTAGTGAGTGCCAGGACCTGCCTGGTTTTGTGGTGATGACCAGTGTGGGGGGACGCAATCCGCAGCCGATCGCGTCCCGGCAGTGGGCGGCAGGTTTTCTGCCAAGCCGCTATCAGGGCGTCGAGTTCAGCGCAACCGGAGCACCAGTTCACTATCTGAGCACGCCTGCGGGTGTTCCGCTTGAGCAGCAGCGTCATGTGATTGATACTGTGCGGAACCTGAATTCTTACCGAAATCTCACGCTGAAAAACACAGAGCTGGAAACGCGAATTGCTGCCTACGAGATGGCATTTCGAATGCAGATGTCGGTGCCGGAGCTGGTGGACATGTCAGACGAACCTCAGCACATACAGGAAATGTACGGAGCGACTCCCGGTGATGGTTCGTACGCTTCGAACTGTCTGCTGGCCCGAAGACTGGCAGAACGTGGGGTTCGATTCGTTCATTTGTATCATCGCGGCTGGGATCATCATGGTGGTCTGGTTGGGTACATGAACAAGTGCTGCGGATTGACCGATCGACCAACCTGGGCATTGATTCAGGACCTTAAGCAGCGAGGCATGCTGGACGACACGTTGATCGTCTGGGGCGGCGAATTTGGTCGTACACCGATGTTTCAGGGCAAGGGCGGGGCCGGTCGTGATCACCACATCAAGGGGTTCTCAATGTGGCTGGCCGGTGGCGGTATCAAAGGCGGCATGT
>JAQWLN010000141.1 GCA_029247265.1 Fuerstiella sp. | reverse complement strand
ACCCGATTCGGATCTTCAGCCTGAACCACGCCAACAGCAGGCTGTGATCGACTGGGTCAGAGCCGCTCGTGACTATGAAGCGACAAAGAACGCCGGAGACCCCGGCCCCGTACTGGCTCGCAGACTGAGCAACGCCGAATACAACTATTCCATTCGGGATCTGACTGGCGTTGACATTCGGCCGACGAGCACGTTCCCGGTCGATCCCGCCAACGAGGCCGGCTTCGACAATTCCGGGGAATCTCTGGCGATGTCACCCGCACTGCTGAATAAGTATCTTGGTGCGGCACGACAAGTCGTCGAACATCTTCTGTTGACCCCCGACGGCATCGCCTTCGCCCCCCACCCGGTTGTGACCGATACAGACCGAGACAAATACTGTGTGAAACGAATTGTTCAGTTCTACCAGAAACAGCCAACAGACTACGCTGACTATTTCCACGCTGCCTGGCAGTTCCAGCATCGCGGCGAATTCGGAGACGCGGCCGTCACCCTTGACAGTATCGCGGATCAGAGTGGTATCAGCCGGAAATATCTCAAGACCATCTGGTCATTACTGGCCGACACAGAATCAGCCGTGGGTCCGGTGGGCAAAATTCGTGCGATGTGGCAGCTCCTTCCGACTCCGCCCGATAAGGACAACATGGCACGTACTGCCTGTGAAGAGATGCAGAACAACGTTCTCCAGTTGCGTTCGAGACTGGGCAGGGACTTCGACCACCTATATGTCGACGGCGTCCACAAGGGCTCCCAACCGTTCGTGCTGTGGAGAAACCGTCAGTATGCGTCTCACCGACGAACCTTCCACGAAAGCACATTGCGTTTACAGGAGCAGTCCGGTGAGAGGGAATCATCAGACGAATCTGAGTCGCAGGGCAATTCGGCCGTCGATGAAGCCCCGCAGCTGCCTGTCGACGAAGCCGAACGCAAACGTCATACAGAATCCATCAGACGATTCTGCTCAGTGTTTCCAGACGCGTTCTACATTTCCGAACGTGGCCGCGCGTATGTCGACGATGAAAAGAAACAGGACGGCGAAAAAGGACGCCTGCTGAGTGCCGGCTTCCACAGCATGATGGGATATTTTCGAGATGACCGGCCGTTGTATGAGCTCATTTTGGACGAGTCCGGACAGGACGAAATCGACCGTCTCTGGCAGCAGCTTGACTTCATTTCATCTGCTCCCATGCGACAGTACGTCGGTTTTTTGTGGTTCGAACGCACAGACTCAAGTTTCATGAGAGATCCGAAATTCGACTTCGCTCGTGCCGAGGACAAGAGTGCACAGAGCGAAGGGATGATCGACAAACTGGCCAACGTCTATCTGGGCAAGGCTCGCGATAATGGCGGAGGTGATGTTGCACTTCAGGCCATCGAAGATTACTTCCAGCGCATCAATGATCAGATTCGCTGGGTAGAACAAACTCGGGTGGAAGCGGAGACCACGCAATTGACAGCAGTTCTGGACTTCACCGCCCAGGCGTATCGTCGAAGCCTAGCTGTCACAGAACGAGACGAACTGACCGCCTTCTACGCGTCACTTCGTCACGACGACCACCTGAGCCACGAAGAGGCGATTCAGGATGTGGTCGTCTCCGTACTCATGTCGCCACACTTCTGCTATCGACTGGACCTTGGCGGCACAGGTGAACAGAGACGGCCGTTAACCGACGACGAACTGGCCAGTCGTCTGAGTTATTTCCTTTGGTCAAGCATGCCCGACGCCCCCCTGTTGCGGGAATCCTCCGCACACAACCTACGTCGTCCCCAGGTACTTTCCGCCCAAATACAGCGAATGCTGCATCACGAACGTGTGCAGGGATTCGCGACGGAATTCGTCGGTAACTGGCTGGACTTTCGTCGGTTTCAGCAGCACAACGCCGTTGACCGCCAGAGGTTTCCGGAATTCACAGATGAACTGCGCCAGGCGATGTTTGAAGAGCCCATTCGATTCTTTGTCGAGCTTGTCCAGCACGATCGTTCCGTTCTTGATTTCCTGGACGGCCAACACACGTTCGTAAACCCCGTACTGGCGCAACATTATGGAATGGAGTTGCCCGGCGGGGCGTCCACCGCAGACCAGTGGAGCAGAATCGACAATGCTGCAGACTATCGCCGAGGCGGTCTGCTGCCGATGTCCGTATTCCTGACGAAGAATGCTCCCGGCCTGCGGACCAGTCCGGTAAAACGTGGCTACTGGGTGGTTCGTCGATTGCTGGGAGAACAAATCCCGCCACCCCCGCCAAACGTTCCGGAACTACCGGACGACGAATCAATGCTTCGCGAACTCACATTGCGGCAGATGCTCGCCCGTCATCGTGAACACCAAAGTTGCGCTGGGTGTCACGATCGATTCGATTCGATTGGACTTGCATTCGAAGGTTTCGGCCCAATTGGTGAATCTCGCGAAAGGGATCTGGGAGGTCGCCCGGTCAGCACAACGGCGACGTTTCCGGGTGGTGACGAAGGAACGGGACTGGATGACCTGCGTACATATCTTCGTCAGCATCGACAGGAAGAATTTGTCGATAACCTGTGCCGCAAACTGTTATCCTATGCACTCGGAAGAAGCCTGATCCTATCGGACGATCTCCTCATTCGCAAAATGCGGAGTCAGCTTGGACACGACGAATTTCGCTTCAGCAGTCTGGTCGAAAGTATCGTGAACAGTTCCCAGTTTCTTAACAAACGCGATGACAGCGGACACGATTCCGGAGCCGTCAACGATGAATAACGTGAGTATCACTCGCCGTCACCATCTTTCGCGAAGAACACTTCTGCGCGGAACCGGTGTCACAATGGCTCTGCCGTGGCTGGAGTCAATTCCTGTCTGGGGAATCGAATCGTCCACGGGCGCAGAGTCCGGGCCTTTTCCAAAACGGCTTGCCGTCTTATTCATGGCTTGTGGCGTTCACCCGGATCACTGGTGGGCCAAAGGCGCTGGTTCTGATATGGAACTGAGCAAAAGCCTGGCGCCCATGGAACCGCTGAAGACGAAGATGAACGTCGTCTCCGGACTGTTCAACAAGAACGCCACCGGCGTCGGCATTCATCCCGGCCAGACGGGCAATATCCTGTCAGGCGCAGCGCTGCAGAAAGGCGCCGAGCTGCGTGGCGGCATCAGCGTTGACCAATTGCTGGCGAACCATCTGGGACAGAGGACAGCTCAGAGCAGTATTGTGCTGGGCTGTGAGCAACCTATCACCGGCTACCACGAAACAAACTTTTCGATGGCCTACAGCTCACACATTTCGTGGCAGAATGCAACATCGCCGGTCCCCATGGAAGTCTACCCGTCGCTCGCCTTCGACAGTCTGTTCGACAATCGCGGCAATCGACGCAACAAGAGCGTGCTTGATCGTGTCAAAGAACAGGCTGCGAGTCTGGGTCGAAAAGCCAGTGCAGGCGACCGAGTCCGTCTGGACGAATATCTGACCAGCGTGCGCGAGGTGGAAAAACGCATCGAACGACTGCGCGCAGATCAGGACAAGGCCATGGATCGACTGAAGGCCAGTGGCCGGTCCGCCGTCACAATGCCCCGTCCGGACAACGGTTTGCCCGAAGACATTCGGGATCATATGCGACTGATGTGTGACATCATCGCTCTAGCCTTTCAGACGGACAAGACCCGTTTCGCGACGCTGCTGCTGTGCCGCGACATTTCCGGTTTGTTTTATCCATTCCTTGATGTACGCAACGCCCATCACTCGGCCTCACACAACGATCGCTCAGATGACTGGGAACGTGTGTCGCAGTATTACTGCAGTCAGTTTGCCTATCTCTCCAGCCGACTGGATGCCATGCCCGAGGCGGACAGCACAGTGCTCGACAATTCCTGTCTTCTGTTCGTGAACAACATGTGGTCGGGCAGCCAGCACGACTCCACGAAACTTCCGTTACTTACTGCGGGAGGACTTGGCGGAAAACTCGCAACCGGGCGTGTGCTGGACTTCACCGACGCCGGAGATGACAACCGAAAGCTCTGCAGCCTGTATCTGTCGATCGCCAATCGGATGGGCCTTCCGCTCGACAGCTTCGGCGACGCCAATGCTCAACTCGCCGACATGTAGAGCCTCTTTCCGATTAACCGCCCCGCGTACCTTTGAACAGCCCCACGGTATTCAAAACGCACCTCGGTCGTCACCTGCACCGGCAGGGTGAATCCATGCCGTCACCGTTCCGACAAGCGACTCAGGGGAAAGCAAAATTCCTGACACGGCTTCGTGAAGATTTGCAGCTAAGCCGGAAGGACAGGGCGTTCACTCTGTCAAGAGACGCGGCTGCGAAGAGCGGATTGGCGGCGATGATCAGTTTCCGTTCACAGAGAACCCGCTACTGCACGCCTGTTCACTATAAATACCGAACCAGACGTCGTAATCAAACCGGTTATTGGCCACTGACGACGCGAAACAGGCACTCCACACCTCCTGCCCCACCCGCACTGTGTATCTTTACTATTCACTGGATTAATCCCGAGTTTCAACATTATTATCGACGTCTGCTGATGACAATCGCGACGAGATTCTGATGCCGAAACGTGAGCGGACGACATCCGCCGGAACTTCGAAATCCCAAAGACACCATGCCACGCCCCTGTCGCGGGCCAATGGAGCTACTTCCTGTATGTTCGATCTACGCTCACTGTTCCACCGTTCTCAGCCACGCCGTCGTCGTCAGACTCATCACATTCAACTGCGTGGGACCGCAATGACAGCGGAGTGCCTTGAAGTGCGTACTCTTCTGGCCGGCAACGTCCTTGCCGTCATCAGCAGCGGTGGTGACCTGCTGCTGACCGGTGACGCTCAGAGCAACTCTGTGGACCTTGTGGTTGTCAATGGCGACCTTGTCGTTCGAGGTAGAGACAACACGACTGTCAATGGAGCCAATACGCCGTTTGTGGCGGCTGCAGCTTCCACAACTGTCACCGACGAAGTGTTCGTTCAACTGGGCCACGGCAACGACGTATTGTTTGTGGAGGGCGTTACGATTGCGGGACGAGCGTCTGTTAATTCTCAGGGAGGCAATGACAGCATCGGCTTTGAGAGCACGACAGTCGGCTCAGACCTGAATATTCGAACATCTCGTGGTGCCGACGTTGTGAACATTGACGGCGTCAGCGTCAACGGCGACCTGAGAATCCGTACCGGGAAGCATAACGACACCATACGAATTGCCAGCGCGAATATCGCAGATGACTTGTCAATCCATTCCGGGCGGCACAACGATGCAGTCGTACTGGACAACGTTACGGTTGGCGACGATGTGTGGGTCAATACAGCTCACGGTGCCGATGACTTTGTCATGATGAATTCCGGTGTCGGTGACCGCCTGCGAGTCCGAACGCGTGCGGGGAATGATTTTGTGATGGTCGACGGAACGACGGTTACCGGCCGCAGCAGCATTCGCACTCAGGGCCATCACGATCTGGTAGTCATTGAAAATGCCAGTCAATTTTCCAGTCTAAGACTGAACACTGGTGGTGGTCGGGATGGCGCTCAGGTAGACCCATCAACGGTCGTTTCGGGTCGGATGAGACAACGTCGTATGGAATCCCCCGCCGTCAGCGCCGCAGATCGTGCCCGCGAGCTGAATGATCCCGTCACCGGTGCGCTGACATTAAGTAATGCAGCGGATATTTTCTTCAACAACCTTGCCACTGTCGCGGGGCCGCTTTCACTGGCACTTGACGTCGCCAGCAATGGAGCCACACAGTCGAACGACACGCTGATCACAAACGATCCGAGTTTCCGCATCGATGTCACCACCAGCGCAGCCGCCACTGTTGATATCGACGCAGACGGAGATGGCCAGTTCGACGATGGCACTGCGACGGCGGACAATACCGGTGCCGCAACGCTGAACGTCACCCTGACACACAACACCACCAACAATGGTGCGAACACATTGAACGTTCGGGCCAGGAACGCTCAGAACGACGAATTATTCGAGAGCATGAATGTCCATCTGTCTGAGGGCAGTGTCGTGAGATTTGACAGCACACTGGGAACATGGGACGTTGAACTGCTCAACACAGACGCCCCTAACACCGTCGGCGCGTTTCTCAATAATCTGTCAGCCAACAACGGTTCGTTTTCGCACCGCAACATTCCGAACTTCATCATTCAGGGTGGAGGATTCACCACCAGCGACGGCAGCACAGTGCAGAATGCCACCAGCTTCCCTGCTCCGCCAAATGAATTCAACCAGGCCAGTCCTCTGAATTCCAATGTGCGTGGCACGCTGTCAACGGCGCAGAATTCGAACATCAACAGTTTCACTGGGCAGTGGTTCATCAACACTGTCAATAACGACGGCACAGGAACCACAAACAATCTGGACAACGTTCCACACACAGTCTTTGGGCGTGTCGTCGGAACCGGCATGACCGTTGTTGATACAATCAATAACACACCGGCCTTCAATCTTGTTGGACTCGTTACAAATTCCAGCGCGCTGACCGATGTCCCACTCGTGAACTACACATCCGGCACGGTTCCGGATGTAAGTAACTACGTGCGGTTCAACAGTCTGACAGAGATAATCGCACCGCTGGGAAGTGAGAATTCCTTCCGGGTGCCCGAGAACAGCAATGCAGGAACGTCTGTCGGACAGGTAACTCCCGCAACTGTATCCGGCAGTCCGTTGATTTTCGAAATCGATGACCCCACTCTCGAGAATGAACTGAAGCTAAAGGCAGACGACCACCTTGAAGGAGACGCAGCTGCGTCCGTCGTCCTGATTGAGTATCTGTCTCTGCAATGCCCGTCGTGTGCCGCATCCCATCCCGATATCGAACAGCTACTGGTGGACAATCCAAATGATGTCGTCGTCGTACGTCGCCATTTGCCGCTGGACACTGCAAGCGGCGGTCCGTTCGAGCATTCGTTTGAAGCCGCTCTGGCAGCGGAATCTGCGGGGCGACAGGGAATGTTTGACGAGATGGTCGACCAGTTGTTCGCTCGACAATCGGAGTGGAACAATTCGTTTACGTCGCAGCAAGCTCAGGCGGTCTTCGAGGATATCGCCGTCAACACGCTGGGACTGAACCTGACGGTATTCAATGCGAACATGAATGACCAGGTGCTCAGCGACCGCATCAATCGCGACATCACCGACGCGGGAATTCTTGGTGCAACGGGCACGCCGACATACTTCCTGAATGGACAACTCACAGCCGGAACGCCGAGCAATTCGGATATCCAGAACGCAGTTCAGACACTGAATCTAACCTTTTCTTTGAACCGCCGCACGGGAGACCTGACTGTCGTTGACAGCAATGATCTGGACTTCGAGACCAATCCTTCGTTCGTGCTGGATGTCACCGTATCCAATGGGACAACAGAAAACGTGCAGGCCACAGTGACTGTCATTGATGCATTCAATGGCTAATGAGTGAGGATCATCCCGAACTCAGTCAGGCGTGCCAGGTCACACGCCGGGCAACAACTACGGATGTGAGCCTGTGAGTTGACAACATGTGGCTCCAATTTTTCTGTCTCATCGACATTGCCGTCGTGTGTCCAGCATTCGGCATGCTGTTGCCGTCACTTCAACCGGACGAGTGGCCGTTGGTGGTCTGACACGGTAAACTTCGCCGACGCGGTACGCAGCATACGAATGCCACGGGGCGGCAAACTGGTTTCGATATTGCCCGCACAACAACGTCTGCGGACAGATCGAAGCCATTGAAGCCCGTCGCGCGGCCTAGCCACAGGCATCCGCGTAGCTTTCTTTGCAACAACTTCATCAGAGACTCTAAACGACTATGTCGCTGCGAATTACCTTGCTGGGCACCGGCGCCTTCGCCCTGCCACCATTCCGGTCCCTGATGGAATCAGCAAAACACGAAATCGTTGGCGTCTGCACACAGCCGGACCGTACCGGACGCGGACACCATCGCCACGTCAATCCGGTAAAGCTGCTGGCCGAGGAGTTCGGCGTGCCTGTATTTCAGCCGGAACGAGTGAACACACCGGAGTCGTTAGACGCGCTGCGTGAGCTTCAGGCCGACGTGTTTGTTGTCGCTGCCTACGGGCAGATTCTAAAGCCCGAGTTTCTGGCAATCCCTCGCCTTGGGGCATTCAATCTGCATGGCTCACTGCTGCCCCGACATCGCGGCGCTGCTCCCGTGCAGTATGCCATCTGGAAGGGGGATACGCAGACCGGCGTGACTATGTTTCAAATCGAGCCGGCTTTGGATTCCGGCCCGATGGTCGGAAAAATCGAAACGACCATACAGCCGGGAGAAACATCCGGAGACCTGATGCTGCGGCTTGCAGACCTCGGTGCGGATCTGACATTGTCTGTGCTGGACCAGCTGGATCATGAGACGGCTGTTTTCGAAGCGCAGGATTCCTCACTGGTGACTCTGGCCCCCAAGATCCACAAGGAAGACGGTGTTATTAACTGGACGCAGGCCGCCGTGCAGGTGGCCTGCCATGTCCGAGCCATGCAACCCTGGCCCAGAGCGGTCAGCTGGCTGCATTCAGCCCAGCGTAAGCCGATTCGTTGTATTCTCCAGAACGTCCAGGTCGCAGATGCATCCAGTGCCTCCACTTCCGTCGCCGGCAGAATCGGACTGCAGGACAAGAACATGGTCGTGAGCTGTGGCTCAGGAAGCATCAGGGTCATCAGAATCCAGCCAGAGGGCAAGGCAGCGATGGAAGCTCATGATTTCGCCAATGGCTACGGACTTTCAGACGACGCTTATTTGGGCTCGGCAACATAGAACGGCGGAGTGCCCGACCTCTGGGTGAACGGTCCGGCACGAGCACCATCAGCTGTAATTCGGTCTCCGAAACCATAGGTTTCGAACGTATTGCCCGTGGGCCACAACGTTCGTGTCGGTTGCAGACCGTTGGTAATCTGCGCCCGTCGTATGGGTCATTATGAGCGTTTTCGTATGGCTGAAAGGCGGAATGTCGCGGGTCGATAACTCCCGGTATGAACGCTCAATTCCCATTCAATGCTCCGGACCCGCAAAACGTGCAGGTGCTGGAAGCCTACAAAGTCAGGGCCGCTGCAACCAAAGCCGCGACCGAAGACTTCAACGGCTGGCTTGAACGAATTGATGCTCTGGAAGGGCTCACCGCCGAAGATCTCACCAGGATTCACGGACAGCTAATCGCCACCGGCAATCTGAAGTTTGAAATCTCCGGGCGCAGCGTGGGGCTGTGCTATAAACTCAGCGACCGGGGACGTAAGACTCTGGAGAAGGCGAGAGCCACTGCCGATTCCGGGAACAATGACGCCGGCGACGAATCCGCTCAGCAGGCGGCTGCCTGACGCTACCTCAGCCCCGATTCAGCAAATTCCGCCGCCGAATCGGATCGGATGGTACCTCTTATAGAGGAAATGCGTCCGGATTTTCACTACCCTGAGGACTTCAGCGTCCGTAGTAAGTTCCCGCAGCTGGTGTTGTTAATCACAGCTTCCCCTGGGACGACGCCGAATTGTTTCCCGTCGGAGTCGGTAAAATGTGCTGATGGCGATCAGGAAGAATTCACGACGTCGTTTGTTCGATGGGCTTGCGATTCGTAAACAGACGCGCCGCAACACTGCTGATGTCTATGCCCTTAATGGTCATGGTCTCGGCCTGCTCTACTTCAGTCGAACCACCATCTGCTGGCACCGTGGATTCCGTGGAATTCCTGAACGGCGCGAAACTGGAAGGTACAGTCAAAGCTCTTCGCGAGTCCCGTAAGGAGCTCGACTTCGAAACCACCGTCGGCGAGCGTACTTTCACCAGAACCTACCAGTTCAACAAAGTCCACGCCCTCACGAAGAATGGCAGACGCCGCGAGTTGACGGCAAAAAATGGCGACGTGATTGTCGAATCAGGATCGTCAGCGACCACCAACAATCTAACGCCGAACAAAGTCCGCGACATCATTGCGGAAGCCGGTGGCACTCCTCCGGAATGGTTCGACTCGACGCCAATTGAGTATCCCGACACCCTGGACCTTTCATGGCCGCTGAAGCCGCCAACCAAGGGATGGCACAGCCATAAGAATATGGGGCAGTACATCTGGTCGGTCATCAACGAGAATCCGGCACGCTGGCATTCCGGCATCAGGCTGGTTCATCATTGCGTGACGCTGCACAAAGACGACAGCACTCTCGTTGAACGTGACATGCGGACATTGGGATCGATGTACTTTACTCTGCTGCAGGACTATCCCCGAGCGGCATTCTGGTATCAGAAAGCAAGTCTTTCGGTCAGCAAAACCAATGGCGTGCGGCTGGCCGAATGCTACTGGCGAATTGGGAACCGAGACATGGCCCTGGACATGATGCGGGGCAATCCACTTCAAAAGGGTGCCATCAAACTGCTTGGCGACATGGGAGAAATTGACTGGGCACTGCGTCTCACCAGGGCCTTCAGAGAATCCAACTCAAACTATCAGGCGTTCATTCTTGCGGGCGACGCTTTACGACAGGCCGAAATGCCGAATAAAGCGATCGATTATTACCAGCAGGTCATTGATTCCGACAAGTTTCGGAATGAAGATTACGACCAGCGATTCAAGGCGCGGGCGCGAGAAAGTATTGAAGCCATCCGGCTGTTCGATAAGGCCGACGTGACCAGAGTGGCCGACGGCCACTACCGTGACAGCAGCACCGGTTACGCAGGACAGGTCAATATCGAGGTCGTCGTTGACGAGGGGCAGGTGAAATCTGTCGAAGTTACCAAACACAGTGAAAAGCAGTTCTATTCGGCGTTGACGGACACGACAGCACAGCTTCTTGCCCGACAAAGTGTGCAGGGGATCGACGCCACAAGCGGAGCCACCATCACATCGCAGGCCATTGTCAATGCGACAGCACGGGCGCTGGCCAAAGGAGCAAAATGAGACAGCGAGCAATCTCGATCGCGGTGGGGTTGTTTTCCGGAGCCGTCATTTCAGCCACACTCACCAACCATCCGCTTGCGAGGTCGCTGTTCCGAGATTCGACCAGCCCTGGACTGACAATCGGGTGCGTTCTGTTTGTCGTCTCAGTGCTGCTTCTGCTGACCACATTTGACTCAGGCCGCTCGCACTCCGTGCTCCGGCTGGAGTGGTTCGTTCCTTACCTCAGAACGCTCAGGAACGGTCAGCCGCCGTCACATTCGCTGCCTGGTCGTTTGTTGCGACGCTTTCTGCCATCAGGAATTCAGTCCGATCGCACAACCAAAAGACGAGGAGTCCTGCGCAGAACGCTGCGCTGGCTGGGCACCACATGGCTGGCGTCACCTGTCCGGCGTATTGTTCAGACAGTATGCCTAATGACGTTCTTGGTCCTGTTCTTCTATGTCTGCTGGCCGTATAGCGCGTCGCCTGACGGCGCGGAAATCGTTTCCCCCGGATGGTATTTCGAGAACATCGACCAGACCTCAGGCGAGATTATTCTGGCAAAGGATGGCAACTTAGATCACGCGTTTAATCAGGGGGCAACGCTGTTTGTCGTCAGCGAAAACTCTGCCAACCCAAATGCAGATACTGTCGGGGCCTTCCGTGTCGCATCGGTGTCTGATACGTCACTTCGGCTGCAGCCGGTTGAAGGATTCACTCCGGAAATCTTCGACACGTTTCTAACCGACTCAGAATCGTGGGCGTTACACCAAACAGATCCAAACGGGTGGCCCTCACACTACGCCGATGACCTGGCCGACAAACAGTTAATTCCGGCGGAGACCTTCCTGATCATTGACCCGCTGGTCAGCCTGTCCACCGCTGTTGCGGCACGCAGTTGGGTATGGTCTTTGCTGTCGGCGGCAAGCATTCTGTTCGTATGTGTTCTGATTCCGAGAGGCTTCTGTGGTTACCTGTGTCCCCTCGGCACCACAATTGACCTGTTCGACTGGGCCGTCGCCGGCCGCGTTGAACGTTTTCGAGTGCCCGACGATGGCTGGTGGGTGCACATCAAATATTACCTGCTGGCTGGCACCATGATTTGTGCGGTCTGCGGTGTGCTGGTCTCCGGTTTCTTTGCGGCCATCCCCGTCATCACTCGGGGCCTGCTGTTCACAATTGAGCCTCTGGTCAGTGGTGCGTCTCGAGGCTGGCATCTGGTTCCGCAAATGAATGCAGGGCACCTTGTTTCAGTCGTCCTGTTCTTTGCAGTGCTGGGCCTTGGGGTTCTTCGACCTCGATTCTGGTGCAAATACGTATGCCCCAGCGGAGCCGTATTTTCCTTAGGCAACATGTTCCGACTGACGGAACGGAAGGTCGAATCGTCCTGCATTAACTGCAACAAGTGCATCGAGATTTGTCCGTTTGACGCAATCAAGCCTGACTTCACGACACGAACAACAGATTGCACGATGTGCGAATCCTGCGGCGGTGTCTGCCCAACTCATGCGATCAAGTTTGTGGAACGTTGGAATTTCGTAGACCTGAAAATCGAGAACGATCCACCGACCCATGAAACTGCGATCGGACGACGCGGTTTCCTGTCACTCGCCAGCGGTACTGCGGCGGCAGTCGCGGGCGCCGCCGGAGTGACAGGCCTGACAAAGTCGTTCGGGGCAAAACTGCAGGATCCCGATGCCTTCCGTCCGGTTCGTCCCCCTGGAAGCGTTCCTGAACAGGAGTTTCTGGAAATGTGCATTCGCTGCGGCGAGTGTTTCAAGGCCTGCCCCAACAACGTGCTTCAGCCGGAAGGCTTTCAGCAGGGACTCGAGGGACTTTGGACGCCGATGGTTGTGGCAGACTGGGCCGGTTGCGAATCCAGCTGCAACGCCTGTGGCGAGGTCTGCCCGACGGGGGCCATTCGCTCGCTTCCGCTTGCGGAAAAGAAGGTGGCACGCATGGGACTGGCGATTGTGAACCAGACGACGTGTCTACCGTTTGCCGGTCAGGAAGCATGTGATCTGTGTGTTCAGGAGTGCAACGCTGCGGGCTACAACGCGATCGAATACACTCAGGTCGGTACAATCGCCGACGACAATGGCGATCCCATTGACGGTACCGGCTATCGCGCCCCCGTTGTTCTTGCCGACAAGTGTGTCGGCTGTGGACTGTGCCAGACAAGGTGCCACGGCATCAACGTCAAAGAAAAGGGACTCCTTGACAAATCGGCCATCATCATCGAAGCCGGCGAAGACTATGAGGATCGGCTCATGAACGGTTCGTACATTGAGCTTCGAAATGCAGAGAAACAACAGCAGCCCGCGAGTTCCTCCGACACTCCCGCCAGTGAGTATTTCGTCCCTGAATCCCCATCTGCAAACGATGTCACCGGCACACCCGACGATTAGGCTGAACAACAGGTACTGACACAACGAAGCGTTCCGATTAGCCGGTCCGCTGCAGGAATTCCTGGGCTGACGTCAGTAGTTCGTCGTGAGCGTCCTCGAAAATGTAATGCCCGGCGTCAGCAATTGGGTGCCGTTCAGCCGCTGGAAATCGTTCACAGAACTCACCGAAGAACTCGGGGCTGAAGCACCAGTCTTTCATGCCCCAGACAAGTAGCATCGGCGAATCACGAAACTGCCTCAGGCCGTCTTCAACGGCTTTTAATGTCGAGTAACTTCGATGCGCCTGAAACAGCGGGATGTCGTGCACAAATTCCTTCACTGCCACCCGGCTGGCCCAGCTCTTGTACGGTGCGATCAGTCCCGCCTTCGCGACCTGTGAAAGTGGTTTTTCACTGGCCATCCGCAGTGCGGCCAGTGAAAACAGATTCAGAGCGCGCATGGCAATTGTCCCGAACAACGGAACCCGGCACGCCGCGATCCGCAGCGGAATACCTCCGCTGCGAAACGCGGCCGTGTTCATCAGAACAAAACGATGGAAGCGTTTCGGCAGACGTCCGGCACAGCCCATGCCGATGGCTCCGCCCCAGTCGTGTGCAAACAGAGTGACCTGGTTCAGATCCAGCTGCTCAACAAACGCGACCAGTCGACCAATGTGAGCATCCAGAGCGTATTCATTCGCCTGAGGTTTTTCTGAAAACCCGCAGCCAAGATGATCGATCGCAATAACACGGTAGTCCGAAGCCAGGTCCCGAACTAACCGCCGCCACGCAAAACTCCACGTCGGATTTCCGTGAACCATCAAAAGCACCGGCCCCTGTCCCTCATCCACGTAGTGAATGAGGCGCCCGTCAATCTCCATCCAGTGCGAATCGAACGGGTATTCCTCCAGAAACCCCTCTCGATTCGCAGCGCGGGCCGTCAGTGAATCAGGGACTTCATCGGAAGTGAGAATACGAGTGGACGTCACGGACAAGCTGCCAAGGGGAGCACGAAAGGGAAGTTCTGCATTGATCGATGGTATCGGACTTCAGACTGCGGCGGAGACTATGCGATCCCGCCGAAGCTGACTACCAAACGCCGGCGCTATTTTCCGGAAGCTGCAGGGGGGATCTGATTTTCGGCCACATGCAGTGCCCCCGCAAAGAGTCCCTGGATGACTTTGGTCATGTGTGGAATATCCAGCTTTTCCCACTCGTCAGAGGGCTGATGATAGTCAGTATGCAGGGACCCGGCAGAAAAACTGTGAGCCACGACTCCCTTATTGACAAACGAATAGTTATCGCTGCGCGAGTACAGCATCTCGCCCACGTCGGTTCGATTGAAGATCTCCACACCGACACGCTGTGCCCCCGAATTCATGATCGAGCCAAGGTTCGAATGTTTCCACCCGGTCATCCAGGCCTTCTCGCGAGCATCCTCTTCCGGACGGCCCACCATTTCAATGTTGATATTTGCCACGATTTTTGACAGTGGCCACAGCGGGTTGTCCGCAAAGTGTCTGGAACCGAGCAGGCCTTTTTCTTCGCCCCAGAACGTGACAAAAACAACAGAGCGGCGTGGTTTCTGCCGCAGGCTGGCAAAGGCATCCGCCAGACTGAGCACTGCCGTCAC
>JAQWLN010000133.1 GCA_029247265.1 Fuerstiella sp. | reverse complement strand
CGCGTGCTGGCCGTCCTGATTAAGGAATTCGGTACCATCACGTCCGTCGTGTACGCCATTCATGGCAAGCAACTGTGTCGCCAGCAGGAATGAACCGCTGCTGGTTTTACCCACAGCAATCCGCCGCCCCTTCAGATCGCCAAGATGTTCGATATTCAGGCTGGCTCGATGAAACACCCACAACGGCTCAAGGTACAGACTGGCGATCGCTTCGATAGAATCTGCAGCATACGCATCGGCCGGAGCCGTCCCGCCCTGAACAATCGCCAGGCTGACCGTGTCGTCGTGCAGAAGCAGATTGAAGTTTTCTACAGAACCGGCAGTTTCGCGGAGCTCGAGTTTGATCCCGTGTTCCGCCAATGCTTCAGCATACTTTGTCGCAAAGGCGTGATAACGCCCACCTGTGGCCCCGGTCGCAATCACGACCGTATTCGGCGGCGGCGGCTCCACAAAGTAAAATGCGATCGCGAACGCAACCAGCGTTACGATGATTCCCGGACCGATCGTCCTTAGAAATTCACGTCGTCGCTGTCGGAATTCGTCCAGCAGGCGAACAGGTTCCACGATACTCATTTTTCAGCCAGGCAGCAGAATTAGAATTGAAGCAGTTCAGTGTTAGCAGACATTCTCAGAATGCACTCTTCCAGCATTGGCATGCAGCCACCGTCAGGCTATGAAGGGAGCTGCCGCATCACGAATCTTAGTCAAACAGGTGCGAACACACATCTACACAAAGAACCGGTCCATGAGAATTCATCAGCAAGTCAGAAGTTTTGCGCTGCTGGCCGCGGTATTGGTCCCCGGTGCGATTGGCACTTCGGCTGAAGACAAGGGTGAAAACTCGCTTAAACTGACACTGCCACCTCAAATCTATGCCGTGCCCGGTGTCGAGATGAACGTATACTTCGACAACATTGTGCTGACTCAGGAACCACACAGCCACCGCTTTGAGGTGAAGTGTGCGATTGGTCGCACAGAGGATCGTCGCTGGACCGTCATTCCGCAAACGGACGACGTGGGGCGAATTCCGTTTTCAATTCGAGTCAGTAACGGGGACGGAAAGCTTCTCGCAACGTCCGGCAGCGTGCTGCACGTGATTCCGAAAGATGCCGGGCAAGGTCAGAAAACCCGTCTGCTGATTGTCGGAGACAGTCTGACTCATGCGACGAAGTATCCCAATGAAATTGGGCGACTGTTGTCACAGCCCGGAAATCCGGACTGGACGATGCTGGGCACCCACCGTCCGTCGTCCGCAGCAGAAGGAATTGCTCACGAAGGTTACGGCGGCTGGACATGGGCTCGATTTGTCAGCAAGTACGAGCCAAACCCGGATGGCACCCACAGAAAACGAAGCAGTCCTTTCGTTTTCCTGGGCGACGACAGAAATCCACAGCTGGACGTACCGCGTTACGTCCGCGAGCATTGTGACGAACAGCCACCGGACTTTGTGGTGTTCATGCTGGGCATCAACGACTGCTTCAGTGCTCCCTCAGACGATCCGGCCGGTATCGATGCGCGTATCGACAATGTCTTTGAGCACGCGAAGACTCTGCTGGCCGACTTTCGCAAAGCGGCACCGAACGCCCACTTTGGAATCTGCCTGACACCGGCACCGAACTCGCGGCAAGAAGCGTTTCAGGCGAATTACAAAGACAGGTACAGCCGCTGGGGATGGAAACGAATTCAACATCGCCTCGTACAGCGACAGATCAAAAGCGTTCTGGCCGACAGCGACGAAGATGTGTCAATCATTCCGACGCAACTGAACATCGACCCGATCGACGGCTACCCCACAAACAACGGCGTGCATCCCAACGAAGCGGGATACGCTCAACTTGGCAGCAGCATCTATGCGTGGCTGAAGTCGCAGTTATAGAAAAAACTGGAATTATAGAAAAACTGGAACATACGAGAGGAGCTCAGTATGTTTGTAAAGACCGAATCGCTGACCCTGTTTTGACGGAAACTGAATCCCTTGCTTCATTTTCATCTGCGGTACATATTTTCACTGATCGCCGTTTGCGTCTGTTGTCCCGGCTTACCTGCGTCTCCGCCGAACATCATAATCATGCTGGCGGACGACATGGGGTACGGGGATCTCGGCTGCATGGGCAGCGAACATCTTCAGACACCTTATATTGATGCGCTGGCCGAATCCGGTGTTCTTTGCCAGCAGGCCTATGTGGCCAGTTCTGTCTGTTCGCCCTCACGCGCCGGGCTGTTGACCGGACGTGATCCGCGACGTTTCGGTTACGAGGGCAATCTGAATCAAGGCGCTGCCAACTATGCGACGCGGCCGGAGCTGCTGGGATTGCCACCGGGCGAACATACGCTGGGCGATCATTTGCGGGCGGCGGGGTATGCCACGGCCCTGATCGGTAAATGGCATCTGGGCACGGGCGAGGGATTCCATCCCAACAAACGCGGTTTTGACCATTTTTGCGGCATGCTTGTTGGCAGTCACAGCTATTTCCCAAAGCTCGGCAAAAACCAGCTTGAACGCAACGGAGAGCCACTGCGTGAGTTCTCCAGCCCGTACCTGACGGATTTATTTACCGACGAAGCAATCAACTGGGTCCGGCAGCAGCAATCGCAAACAGAACGGAAGCCCTGGTTTCTGTTTGCCTCCTGGAACGCGCCACATGGTCCGCTGCAGGCAACGGAAGAGGACCTCAAACACTTCGCTCATTTTCAGGACAAAAAACGCCGCACCTATGCAGCGATGATGTATGCACTGGATCGGGGTGTGGGACGCATCCGCAGCCACCTGCAGGAAACCGGAGAACTGAACAATACGCTGATCTGTTTCTTTTCCGACAATGGGGGTGCCACCGGCAATGCCAGCTGGAACGGCCCGCTGTCAGGAGTCAAAGGCTGCCTGCGGGAAGGGGGGGTTCGCATTCCCATGATCTGGTCATGGCCGGAACAGCTGCCGGCGGGCGAAACGCATACGGGAGTTGTGTCGAGTCTGGACCTGCTGCCGACGTTCATGGCTGCGGCCGTTGCGCGACCGCTTCCCCTGTCGCCTATCCGCGCACATGAGGACAAAGGGAATCGTGCAAAACATGTTAAGGCGTACGGAGCCTACGACGGGGTCAATGTGCTGCCACAGATCGCAGGTGAATCTGTGCCCGGGTCACGAACTCTGTTCTGGCGGCTGCAGGGCCAGACGGCCGTTCTGGACGGCAGTGACAAACTGATCACTCTGTCACATCGCCGGGCTCAGATGTTTCAGCCCGCAGCGGACCTGGCGGAATCCGTCGACCGCTTCAACACCGACCCAACGCGCGCGGATGAACTGTTTCAGGTGCTCGGTCGGTGGGAGTCGTCGCTCGCGACTGTGCCACTATGGGGATCGTCGCCATACTGGATTGGGCAAAGCGCGAAACACTACGATACGTGGCCGGTGCGTCCGGAGCCCCAATAACAATCAGTGACGTCACATAAACGAGTTAATCATGGCGACGTAAGTCATGAAAAACCTGATCACAATGAAGCCGATGAAAAATGCCACCATGCCCCAGATGGTGCGCGCAAGCAAAGTCGTCATCCACGTCATGGCCCGGTGAGCATCATCGTCAAAATGGTGACTCATACGTTCAAGACTTTCGGGCACCGTACCTGTCTGTTCTGCCGTGTCGACGATGTGCAGAAACTCGACAGGGAACAGCTTTGAACTCTGCAGCGACTCTGCCAGAGTCTGGCCTGCGGCAAGCTGGTCCCAGATGCCCTGTATGCCGGCGATATAGGCTCCGTTGGCGGTGGCCTTCAGGCTGGATTCCAGAGAAGGTTTGATCGGCATACCGGCCTGCTGAGTTAATGCAAAGCACCAGGAGAAACGGGCGATTGCGAACGACTTCATGCAGTGACCGACTCCCGGAATCAACATCAGAAACGGATGTATGGCCATCTGGCCGGCCACGTTTCTTGTGATGACCGTGTAGGCCAGCCACATCATCAACAGCGAACCGAGAGTCATGGTAAACCACTTGATGGCACCGCTGGTGCCCATCAGGCCGAGGCCAAGAATGTCAGTTGCTTCCTGGCCCGGATTCGTTTCTCCGATGATGCCCAGAATATAGATCACCAATCCGATGATCAGAATCGCTGCGAACAACTGAATCATCGGCCATGTGATCTGCGAACGAAACTCACGCATGCGTTTGACGCTGGCTTCGTAGTAATCAGCCAACGCCGCAAATACTTCGGGCAGAGACCCCGTCTGCTCTCCAACATTCAGCAGATCCAGAAACAGCGCAGGATACCGTGTCCCATGCTGCTGGAATGATGTCGTGAGGTCATCGCCCTTTTTTACACACGTCAGTACTTCACCGACAGTATCGGACAGTCGCTGGTCGCGAGTGTTAGTGGACGACGTCTTCAGTGACTTCCGCACGTCGACACCGGCTTCCAGCATTCGGCCCATCGAACGGCAGAATGGAAACAGATATTTTGCCGGAATCTGCGGATTACGAAGCATGCGAAATTCTTAACAGGGCGAAGCGATCACGACGGTGGCACGGAAGTAGTCGGTAAAAGAGGCATCGCTCGCTCAGTCATTCTTGCCATTGCAGGGCATGTGCCCCGTGCCAAAGAGGGGGCCACAGGCGGCCCGCCTACCATTGACGTTTTGATTGTGTGAACTCCCTTTGTCCACGGCAATCGTTGTTCGCCCAACGCGACGACACACGACTGGCCACGATTTGTCTCAGAGTCTGCTCGAATACCCGAATGATGTGCACAGGCCGCCCCCGCCCTAACCATCGCGTCCGGTTCAACTTATAGTCAGCGCAGTGGTTGTATCACTGCCCTGCAAACCTATCTTTTGTTTGGTTTTTCGGCCAGAACATCAATGACCTCACCTGGATGTTGCCCACAATCCAAGGTCGTGTTTCCGTATTTCGGCAACAATTGCCGAAATCAGAGAATAACTAAACGCCTGTACACACTCTATTCTGTCGAAAAGGGTCCGGCGTCTTGACATACGGGGCTGCCGACCGTGTAATTTGAAATGTTCGCGGGAAGTTTGACATCAAACCGCCCGGCGATCAACGAGACCGGGTTTGGCTGTCTGTCTGCTGGGGAGCAGAAAGGCGGCACTGAACAACACGGTTCAAGTAATGGTTAAAGATTGGTCGACGTTTCGCAGAGGGATGCGACGTTGACGTTGGCTGAAAGGGAGTTTCGGCAACATTCTCATGATGGGTCTGACTGAAAGACGGATTGAGTCGTCCTTCAGTTCAGTTAAGTGCGAGGCTGAACCATGGCTGGGTGCGATGGGAGTCGAGTGGTTGTTACCGGTGTTGGGGTTGTATCCCCCGTCGGAATAGGCAACGACAACTTCTGGGACAGCTTGAAATCCAACCGGACCGGAATCGATTATCTTCAATCGATCGGCACGGATGATTTGCCGTCTCCGTTTGCTGCAGAAGTCTGCGACTTCGATCCTGTGGCCATGTTGCGAGATCGCAAGTTCATCAAGGTCATGTCTCGCGATGTGCAGCTGGGTGTTGCTTCCGCCGGATTGGCCATGAAGGACACAGGCCTGAGTCCGGGAGACGTTGATCCTTATCGTCTGGGCGTTGTGTACGGTGCCGGGCGCATGACCAGTCACCCGTCCGAACTGCTTGCGGCAGCGAATGCCAGTTGCGGCGAGGATCATGAGTTCTCGATGACTCGCTGGGGCGAAGGCGGGATGGGCCGAGTGGCTCCGCTGTGGCTGTTGAAACAACTGCCCAACATGCCGGCGTGTCATGTTTCCATCGATCACAATGCCTGTGGTCCCAATAACACAATTACATGTCGTGACGCTTCCGCATTACTGGCACTGGCCGAAGCAGTTCGCGTCATCGAAGCGGGTCGTGCCGATGCGATGATTGTGGGAGCCTGCAGTTCAAACATCCATCCGGTTGACATCGCCAAGTTTCATCGCTTTGAAGGACTGTCACAGCGAAACGACGACCCAACCCGCGCCTGTCGGCCATTCGATTTCGAACGCGACGGAGCTGTCGTTGGTGAGGGCGCGGCGACTTTCGTGGTGGAAAGTTACGCTCACGCCAAACAGCGGGGTGCAGAGATTTATGCGGAAGTCCTAGGCATTGGTGCTGGCTGCGACGGCAAAGGACACGCCAACGAATCAGGCGGTCTGGGACTTGTTCGAGCCATCGAAGCGACGATGCAGCGAGCGGGAATTCGTCCGGATGAATTGGGACACATTAATGCGCAGGGCAAAAGCACTCAGCCCGATGACATTGTTGAATCACGGGCGTATCGCCGAGCTCTTGGTGACTGCGTTCTGAAAGTTCCCGTCACCGCCATGAAGAGCTTTATCGGTCACTTTGATGCCGGAGCCGGAGCTGTTGAGCTTGCCGGCACGCTGTTATCCCTGAAGAATGGCGAAGTTCCAGCCACTCTTAATTACGAAATTCCCGATCCGCGATGTCGTCTGAATGTTGTGCAAGGTGGACCGCAGAGAGTGAAGACCCGCACTGCACTGACTGTTAACCGAACCGCGATGGGCCAGAGCGCTGCCGCCGTGCTGCGAGCACTATAAATCATGGATGCATCATTTATTCTGTCCGTCATTTCCCGCTGGGCCCATGTGGGAACGGCGATCGTGCTTGTCGGCGGGACGGCATTTTATCGCCTGGCTGTGATTCCGGCACTTGAAGGTGATTCAACGGGTCTGGTCGAACGCATTCGTAACCGGTGGAAGAAGGTTGTGCACACGGGAATTCTGATCTTTCTGGTCAGCGGTTTCTACAACTACTTCACCATGATTCCGAAGCATAAAGGCGATGGCCTGTACCACGCACTTGTCGGCACAAAAATGCTGCTGGCGATGTTCGTGTTCTTCATCGCCTCAGCACTGGTGGGTAAGAAACCGGGAACTCAGAAGTTTCGGGACGACGCGAAAAAATGGACGGGCGTCATGCTGATGCTCGCTGCTGTTATTGTGGGGATATCGGGGTTCGTCAAAGTACGTCCGGTACCTGCCGCCACCGCAGTTGTAGAAGTAGCTGAGTAACGCGATGCCGGTGCGAGACGACCTTCCCGCCGATGTCACGACTGCGCTGTCCGAATATCGCACAATTACGTCGCTGCCCGTCCAGTGGGGCGATATGGACGCGTTTGGTCACGTCAACAACGTGGTCTATATCCGCTGGTTCGAGTCCGCCCGCATCGATCTGCTGGCATCATGGCCGTCTGACGTCACAATGGACGGTAAAGGCATTGGACCGATTCTGGCTTCGATCAAATGCGACTACAAACAACAGTTGCACTTCCCGGATACCGTGCACATTGGCTCGAAGGCCGGACGAATGGGCCGCAGCAGCGTTGATATTGAACATGCGGTCTTCAGCGAACAGCAGGGAACAATTGCAGCCACCGGGACGTCCGTAATGGTTGTCTTTGACTACGCTGCCAATCATCCGGTACGAATACCCGACGATCTGCGACAGCAAATGGATGGTAATTGAGGCTAACTGCGGGGCGTGGCAGCTGCTGATTCCCAGTCTTTGGAAGGCTTGGCGATCGAAGTTCAGAGGGCGGCCAGAAGGTTGATTCATTGCTTCGATTGACACAAAATGCAAACCGCAGCGGAGTTTTCCCGGGACGGTGGCGCTGTAGACCTTCGTTCACGGGCACAGCACGAATTCATCAGATCTACCAACGCACTGAGCGACGATACCAATGTCGATTGAACGAGCTGAACAATTGAAGTGTGAGCTGACGGACAAGTGGGTTGTCGTTGCTCCCAATCTGCCGGAACTTCGTCGGTTCTCTGCTCTGACTGGCAAGGTAAAGACGGTCAACATGAACTGTCGGGCGCTGGTCGAATTCGACGGCCCGGAAGACATCAGCTGGTATGATATTGATCCTCAGTTTCTGACCGTCGTCGACGGTCCACGGCCGAAGGCGAAAGTGGAAGAGAAAGCCAAGCCGGCTGCAAAGAAATCTGCAGCGGCTTCGCCGGCCACAAAGCCTGCCGCCGGCGGCAGCCCACTGGACAAGCTTCGAGCAGCAGCAGGCGGAGCGGCAAAGCCCGCACCCGCAGCTGGTGGATCGCCGCTCGACAAGATCCGCGCCCAGGCTGGTGGTGCCGCTGCAACGAAACCGGCAAGCGGTTCACCTCTGGACCAGATTCGATCACAGGCAGCTGGTGACTCAAAGGACGCTCCTGCTGAAGAGCCAACTGCCGCTCCGGCAGAGGAAGCGAAGCCCGCCACCGAACCAAAAGCAGCCAAGGTCGCTCCTACCGGCGACCCGCTGGATATCATCCGCCAGCAGGGCGCGTTCAAGGGCTGATCTATTCTACTGCCTTCACAGGTAACTGTTGAAGACGTCGTAACTCACGACGTGAAGCGGTAGCTCCGAATATTTTCTCAGGGCGGCTGCAATGAAAACTGCATGGCTGGAATGTGCCACAGGCATCAGCGGCGACATGACGCTGGGGGCATTGATTGATGCAGGTGTTGACGTTAACGCCATCCAGACAGCCATTGCATCTCTGAATCTTCCGGACGTCAGCCTGCGCGTCGAAACCGTAATTAAGAACGGCTTTCGAGCAACTCATGTGCTGGTGGATCATCCCGAGCAGCATGCTCACCGACACTATTCGGACATCTGTCAGATACTTGATGCCGCCGAGGCATTGACGGACCGACAGCGAGACCTGGCCGGACGATTGTTTCTGGCAGTCGCTGAATCGGAAGCGCGTGTGCACGGATCGACAATTGACAAAGTCCATTTTCACGAAGTCGGGGCGGTTGATTCCATCGTGGATATCGTCGGGGCGGCCGTGGGCTTCGACCTGCTGGGTGCTGACCACATTGTCTGCAACTTTGTGCCGACGGGACGAGGATACGTTCACATCGATCATGGCATCTGTGCTGTACCGGCACCCGGAACTGCGGAAATCCTGAAGGGGATTCCTCTGGCGGACGTGCCCATTGAAGCGGAACTGACAACTCCGACTGGTGCCGCCATCGTAAAGACACTGGCAGATTCGTTCGGCCCGATGCCGGCAATGACAATCGAACAGGTCGGCTATGGCGCGGGAACAATGACCTTTCCCGATCGAGCCAACATCCTGAGACTGTTTGTCGGCACAGAATCTGTGTCCGCTGATACGGAGTACGTCACTCTGCTGGAAACGAACCTTGACGATGTGTCCGGCGAGGTCGTTGGACATGTTAAACGCCGACTGATGTCAGACGGCGCACTGGATGTTTATTCAACTCCAGTCCAGATGAAGAAAGATCGGCCTGGTGTGATCCTGAGCGTACTGTGTCGACCTCAGAATGTCGCACCGCTGGAAGAGGTCGTGTTCAGCGAAACAGCAACGCTGGGCATTCGCCGATCCGTGCTGCAACGCAGCGTTCAGCATCGGGACTCTGTCTCGGTCAGCACACCCTGGGGTGACGTAACCGGAAAACGTGCCTGGAGAACCGGGGCCGCTGCGACATTCGCACCGGAATTCGAAGATTGCGCCCGAATCGCCGAAAAGCACGGGGTCTCACTGCGAGGCGTCTATCGGGCAGCCGAATCGGCCTTTCTGCAATCGCAGGATTCAGGCACACTACCGGAACCAGCGGTGTCCGGTACTTCTGTTCCGGACGGACATCATCACGATCACAGCCACGATTCCCACTCGCACGACCATGATCATGACCATCGTCATGATCATGATCACTAGAGAAAGAGCCCTGCCTGTGACGTCATCGTTTCAGGACGCGGCACATGGCAGAACAAGACAGCTGTGATGAGTCAGACGTCGGCGATATCAGTACGACACTGGATCGAATCGAAGCAAGCTACGCATTAAAGATTCAGGAGTATCGCGCGCTCATCAGATTGAAATCCACCGGCAGTGCCGCCTCTGCTGGTTCAAGGCCCGACGAAGGCACCGTCCGGATTCCGGATGTCATCTATCGACCGCGACGGGCGGCATAACGCGACTCGAATTACCGACCTCGTGATCCACACTCGCACGGTCCAGTGGAGCTTCTTCCACGTCCGTGCGTACCAGACGCGGTGTGATGGCAATCAGGTAACGGTCCTGTTGACTGGGAACGTTCCTGAAGAGTTTGTTCACGTAAGGCACATTACTGGCCACCGGGACTCCGACTTGTACATCGTCGCCGGGAACGTATTCAACCACAAGTGTCTGACCGGACTTAAGCAGACCGGTGCCACGACCGCCGGCTGTGAGAGATTCATTCACTCCAATCTGATAATTCAGTCGTAGCAGCTGGCCTTCGCCAAATGGCCGAGCCGTCAGGGACAACGACAGCCCCGATGGCTGCCCTTCTTCGTCGGTGCCGGAAACAGAGATTTCTGCCATGTGCCCTGGCAGGGTCTTGATCCGTGGGCTCGATATCACTCGCCCGCCGCCGTCCGTGACATAGTCGGTCATTTTTTCCGTACGCGATTCCGTGGACAAAGCCCATCGCAATCCATCGGAGGATGGGTTCAGTTCAATGGCCTGATTAAGCCAGTCACTGTCCTTGTTTTCGGGCAAGTGCACGAGCTTCGCGTCAGCCACGACAATCAGTTGATGTTCTTTGCGCAAGGCGCTTAGCAGGTCCGTAATTTCGTCATGTGCTTCCGCAGTTTGCCGATTCACAATGCTCAGGTTTCCGGGGTAGCTCACAATCTGCGCCGGGCCGCTCTCCCGCGACCACGTGTCGGTGGCGACAGATGCTCGAATCAGCTCGACCAGCGGCGCGAAGTCCAACTCAGATGGGTTGCTGGACAACACTGTTCGGTCGGCGTGAGATATCGGCCGAACTGGCGCAGGAACCGGTAACGCACTGTCATTTCCCGCGTCGGCCGCAGATTCGCGACTTGCCTTTAAAACGGCTGACTCATGTTGGCCGGGGCTGCTGACGGACTTCTGAACAGGGACCACAAGGTCTGCCACATTATAAACAACTGTCAGCAGTTCGGGGCCGGGCCGGGACAGTTGATCGGTGCCAGAACCCAACTGTTTTTCAAATTCGTCCTGTGAGATGACCGTGCTTCCGGTCACGCCGGCATCGCTGTTGACACCGGTTCCGAACGTCAATTTTCCGAAGCCGACCGTTCCTGCCTGTGGTTCGGCAGCAGCCGTTGACGCCTCTGTTGCGTCGCCGAACATCGTCACAACAGAAGCCTTCACTCGAAGCTTCTGCATCACCTTTTGATGGGACTCTCTGACGTGTTCAGCTCGAAGACGCCGCTCAATTTCTTTCCGCACCGCCTTAAATGGAGCGATCCGATCGTGCGTCGTAAAGTCGCTGCGGTGTTCTTCATAGTATGTCAGTAGTTCAGCGCGACTGAATGTGTCCCGGCTTCCCGCCAGCGAGGAAAGATATCCATGAACCATCTGCACCCGGAAGAAGTTTTGCCGCAGGAAGTGGACCGAGAGACCTTCCGCCAACAGGACTTCATCCAGTTCTTTATTGGTGGTCACATCTCGGTCATTCCTGATGTTCGCAATCAATTCGCGAAAGGGTTGTTCCAGTGAGTTCATGATCTCGTGTTGACGGTGCTCCGGAATCTCCTGCTTCAGCTCCTGAACAACAAGTTCCTGCTGGATGTAACTGTGCAACCGGTTCCTGATCTGACTCTTCAGAAACTGCTGACGCTGATTATCGGAAAGGCCTTCTTTGGCATCGATCGCCTGTCGCACACTGCCGATCATATCGTCCAGAACAATCAGTCGACCATTAACATTGGCCACAACAGTATT
This sequence comes from Fuerstiella sp., assembly GCA_029247265.1. Taxonomy (GTDB): domain Bacteria; phylum Planctomycetota; class Planctomycetia; order Planctomycetales; family Planctomycetaceae; genus Fuerstiella. The sequence goes on along the minus strand of JAQWLN010000133.1, from coordinate 17,989 downwards.
CGCTGTGAGCCTCGTACCCGACCCATCAGGCACGCTGACAGCGGCTGTCTGCGCCCCAATTTTCTCGTCATCGGAAACAGAAACAGTCAACACGTCGATGAGTGACTCCAGCTGCGACGAATTCGGCTGTGGTATGGTAGACGATGATGTGGTCTTTGATTCCGAAACCTGACACTCGGCTCCCGGTAGAACCAGCAGGCCGAATCCCAGGACAACGGCCCAGTGCCACCAGGGCATTCGCTTTTGACTTCCGTGCTTCAGCGACATAATTCTCTCCATTCGTTGAGACGTAATTTCCACGGGCTTCATGCCGGGAAAGACGGGGACCGCCTGCAGCGGTTGTTTTGATTCAATCACGGACAACAGACTTCGAGCATACTCAGCCGGTCCGCAGCCGAGCTCTGCAAGGACCTGTTCGTCGCAGCAACGTTCGGCGTCGCGAGACAACATTCGGTTGGCAAACCAGACCGCCGGATGAAACCACCACAGGCACTGCACGACTGTCTGCAATGTTCCGGTGACCAGATCACCCCGGCGAATGTGCAGCAGTTCATGCACCAGAATCGGATTCAGTGATTCCAGAGAAAACGCTCGCTGTGCATTCTCTGTCTGCAACAGACACTTCGGCAGCACAATGGTGTGGTGGAAAAATCCCAGTACGGCCGGGCCAAACAATACGTCAGAGACCACGATGTCCGGGACTTGTCTGATGCGAAGCTGCCTGCACAGTTGCCCCACGTATACACTGAGTTCAACGTCGAAGTCGTGTATGCGGTTTGTTCTGATCCGCCGAACACAAGTCACAAATCTGGCAGTCACAATCAACAGACCCGATAGTGCCCCTGCGCCAAGGATGCACCAGAATACTGTCTAGTCATGTTGATCCAGCACTGCGGCGCCCCGTCGTTCGGCATTCAGCGTTACCAACGCTCCGAATAACGGATCTGATTCATTAATGACTCGCCCCCGAGAAAGTTCGTTGATCGCTTCAGCCGATAACGATACGTCGTTCACGGAATAAGCTCCCTCCGATGTGTCGAAGTCGACCATTGAGGCAACCGAGTTCGATGTGAACACACTTTGCGCTTGGCTGAATACGCCCAGTGAGTGTCCCCAGATCGGCGGTGTGACACACTTCAGCACCACGATCAGCCAAAGCCCGTGAGCGAGATGAGGACGATTGCGCCCAATCAATCGCACCAGCACCCAGACAATAAATGTCAAAACGACGATTTGCCACATCTGGTGAAGCAGCAGGGGAATCAATTCTTCACTGTTCATCGTCAGCTCCTTCCATCCGATCGATCAACTGCCGCAACTGGTCAATTTCACCATCGGAAAAACGTCCCTCTTCAACCAGATGCTTCATCAGCGGCATCGCCTCACCACCAAACAATCGTTCCACCAGATCGTCAACCGTTTCGCGGATGACCGTGCGCGGTCGCACCCTGGGCGAATAGAACCGGCTGCGGCCTTCCAGCCGTACGTTCAGGTAACCTTTTTCCGCCAGCCGACGCAGGTACGTCTGCACGGTGGTAAAGTCGATGTCACGATTCTCTGCTATGGCCTCGTGTACAGATCGAACGTTGGCATCCTTCAACGTCCAGACCATGCGAGCCACTTCCAGCTCACTTTTTGACAATCCCGGTCGTGGCGGCATCTTTCGTCTCCTGCCCCTGATAATTACAAATGTACTTGTCGCGGCGAAGTATCGAGTACATTTGTAATTGTGTCAAGAGCATTGAACAGGCGTCGACTACTCATATGAATCGCTCCTGATCGTCCTGATCGGGAGATTCCGCGAGTGCCATGTGGGACTTCTGATCATCTATCGATTCGAGAGTTGTGAGTCGCCGTTTGCCACGTGTATAGTCGTGCTCCCGTTCGCCAATGGTTTTCCCTTCCGGCGACCGGGTGGGCGTGGGCTGGACTGAAACGGCGATGGAAGCCCTGGAAGACACGACGGATGTTCGGATTGGCAAGCCCAGCCAGCCACAACACTCATGGGAAGACCGTTCGATCAATCGCGATGAGTCACCAGAACAGAATCATTCAATGCGGCCTGCTACTGACGACAATCTGCGTCGCGCAGGACATTGCCGTTGCGCAACTGGACTTTGAACGCGAGCCGATTAACTACAGCGACACCGAGCCGACGGACCGCGTCTTTCAGTTGGGACAGCAATTGGCGCAGGGCGAGGTCACGCTGAGTTGGGATGCGAAATACAGCTACCTGCCTTCGCTGCTGAAGGAACTGGATATTCCCGTCTCCTCGCAGACACTGGTCTTTTCAAAAACGAGTCTGCAGGTCGGCCGAATTTCGCCAAAAACACCTCGAGCGATCTATTTCAACGACGATGTCTACGTGGGCTGGGTACAGCACGGCGATCTGATTGAACTATCAGCGTCCGATCCCCATCTGGGTGGCACGTTCTATACACTCAGCCAGCATCGCACAGACAGGCCTGCGGCAAAGCGCGAGACATCGCGGTGTCTGCAGTGCTACGGATCCACTCATACTCGGCGTATCCCCGGACATCTTGTCCGCAGCGTTTACCCGGACCGCACAGGACAGCCCGTTTTTCGACTGGGCACCCATCTGAATGACCATACGACTCCGTTCGATAAACGCTGGGGAGGCTGGTACGTCACGGGCACTCACGGTGATCAGCGGCACATGGGCAACGTCGTACTGAGCGATCCTGACATATCTGAGGATCTGGACACAGACGCAGGAGCCAACATCACGGTTCTGTCTTCGCTGCTGGATACATCGCCCTACCTTTCCGGCCACAGCGATATTGTCGCGTTGATGGTCCTGCAGCACCAGACAAAGATGCACAACGTGCTGACTGCAGCCAATCATTCCGGTCGCCTGACAGCGCGAGACGCCATCGTGATGAACAAAGCATTGGAACGTCCGGTCAGCTTCCAGTCAGATTCCACCCGACGTCGCTACGAATCCGCGGCAGAGAAAGTCGTCAAGGCATTGCTGTTTTGCGATGAGCCGCCGCTGACCAGTCCGGTCGGCGGCACCAGCAGTTTTACCGAAGACTTTCAGAAGCGGGGTCCGTTCGATTCTCAGGGACGCAGCTTACGACAGTTGGATCTGAAGCAACGACTGTTTGCGTGGCCGTGTAGCTTTCTGGTCTATTCAGATTCGTTTCGTTCGTTACCGAAGGGAGTGTTGAATCGGGTCCATCAGCGACTGGAGGAAATCCTTGATGGCAATGACACCAGCGAGGACTACCGGCATCTGCCCGCGACCGATCGTCGCGCCATCCGTGAAATTCTAAACGAAACGTGGCCGCTGTGACGTGGGATCTCATCATCGTCGGTGCCGGCGCGGCTGGATTAATGGCTGCGCCCCGAGCAGCAGAGCTGGGCTGCCGAACGCTGCTGCTGGAAAAGAACACAAAAGTCGGCGTAAAAATCCTTATGTCAGGCGGGACACGTTGCAACATCACTCACGCGACCAATCAGCAGGGAATTGCAGATGCCTTCGCCGCGTTCGATAAGAAGCAGGCCGGTTTTCTCCGATCCTCACTGGCAGCGCTGCCGCCGGAAAAAGTGATCGAGCTGATCGAAGGTGAAGGTGTCGCCACGAAGGTCGAAGACACGGGCAAGATATTTCCCGTCAGTAATCGCGCCATTGATGTTCGCGATGCGTTGCTGCGTCGGGCAGAAAAGTCTGGAGCAGAGTTGGCCATCGGAGCAGCCGTGACCGACATTGATAAAGATGACAACGGCTTTACTGTGAAAACTGCCGACCAGCCCTTCACAGCCACAAAGCTGCTGATTACATCCGGTGGGCAATCCTATCCCGGGTGCGGGACAACGGGTGACGGCTACGCATGGGCCCGCCAGTTCGGGCACAAAGTCGTCAATCCTGTACCGGCGCTGACGCCGATTACCACTGACGAACAGTGGGTTAAGGACCTGCAGGGAATTACTTTGCCGGATGCTATGCTGGCAATCGTCCGCAACGATCCTCAGCAGGAAGCCAACGGGTATTCGCCGAAGAAATATCTGACCAGCAGACGATCATCTGTGCTGTTCACCCATTTCGGTTTCTCGGGGCCGGCGGCACTGGACATCAGTCGTACGGTCACACTAAGCAATTATCGATCGTCTCTGAAGCTCGTCTGCGATTTTCTGCCGTCAACCGGCTTTGAAGATTTCCGGGCGCAACTCACCGACGATTGTCGCGGAGCCGGACGCAGTAACGTGTCAGCCATTGTGCAGGATCTGTTGCCGAAACGACTGGCGGCGGCCGTGCTGGACGGAGTTGGTGTTCCCGCTGCGAAGAAAGCGGCGGAACTGTCGCGCCAGGAAATTCGACGTCTTGCCAGGGGCATCAAGGCAGCCATCGTCCCGATCAGTGGAACGCAGGGGTTTCAGAAGGCCGAGGTAACGGCTGGCGGAGTCAGCCTGAAGGAAGTTGATTCACGGACCATGCAGAGCAGGATGATCGACGGGCTGTATTTTGCCGGCGAGGTGCTGGATATTGACGGGCCGATCGGCGGTTTCAATTTTCAGGCCGCCTTCAGTACTGGCTGGCTGGCCGGACAGAGCGTGGCCAGCAGCATTGACGTCACATCCGCCGGCAACAGCGGCGGATGATCCTGTGCTGCGTTCGTAGATCACATCGGCTAACCACAGATTTCGTTGATGAGCAATATTTGGATCGCTGATGACGCCATCACCTGGTTTTTATCCAACGTTGTAACGTTGGATAAAACTGTGTGATCAAAGCAGCAATGATGAGCCCCGTCACAAATCCGCCGATGTGAGCCCCAAAGGCAATGCCCTGATCCTGTTGCGTAAGTCCCCACAAGTCCATGCCGATTCCAAGGACAGCAAACAGGCCCAGTTCATGAGGAGGGATCGGGCGCGACAGCGGCCACACATCCGGCCAGGACAGATGCCAGCGTAGAGCCAGGCCAAGATAAATGCCCTCAAATCCCGTTACGGCTCCGGATGCGCCGATGCAGGGGATTGAAGATTCGCTGTTCAACGCAACATGCAGGACGAACCCTCCAATCCCGCACACGAAAAACGATCCCAGCGCCCACCACTTACCAAGGTGTTGTGACGTCAGGCTGCCAAACATCCACAGGAAGACCATATTCATGATCAAATGAGACGGTCCCCCGTGCAGAAACAGTCCGGTCACCGTCGTCAGCAGCACTCGCAGTGTTCCGGTCCCAATATCGCCGTTCAACAGCGAATTCCAGGCCTGTCCGACCTTGAGCGGGATGACACCATTCTCAATGTGTATGGATAATGCGCCCGACGCATCCAGCAGAAATATGCCAGTAGCCACGCAGATGATGACGAAAATGGTTGGATATCGTTGAAATGGGTGCACGGTGACAAATCAATTTCTGAAGGGCATCTTGACCAGCTATTGGTCAAAACGATTGATCATGCGTTGAATTCTTTCAGGCTGATCGGCGGTGTGGTTCGAACTGCGCGCGAACAGCCTCAAAACGAATAGCGGAGCCAGTCTGATCCGGAATCTCAATTGAAATCCTCGAATCTCGACCATCGTTGATTTGTACACATCCAGACATTCGAAAGGAAGACAACGGAAAATGGCATCGTCCAAAGGAAAGAAGATGCGGTTGTGGGGGCAGGTCACGGTTTTCAAGTTGTATGCCTTTGCGTTTCTCCAGTGTTTTGTCGTTTGTTGTGTCAGAAATTGCCTGTGTATTTATCCATCACGTCCAGTCAAGTACATCGCCGTGAGTACACAACTTGTAACGGCTGAGGTTGCTCCCGACCTAGTCGCATAATGTCACCACGTTCTTTTATCCAGTCTCATACTCACAGCATGCGACTTTGATGTACGGTACCCATCGTGCATCTCCATTCCGGCGACGTAAGAGTCTTTCATTCGGCCCGAATCTCAGCGGACAACCGCCTCGTCTCCGCGTACCCGGCACCTGAAGCTCGATTCGTCGACTTGGAAAAACTTTCAGGAATTCCGACAGAAAAATAGTGCTAACCCGCAGATGTGTCCGATTTAGATATCTGGCGACTCGAATTCTGATGCAATCGGGTTTCTCTCCCGTAAACATAAGTGGCGGATACATGACGTACAAACTCCAACATCCAGACGACCGCTCGAACTAATTTCAATCGCGGTCGGAAGCCACCACGTAGCCGAAAATCAGTCAACACTACTAATAACATGCGGCAGTTCGGTGAACTTCCTTAAATCAACAGAATTCAACTTACAAGTAGCTTCAAAACGTCTTGTAACCCGCCCGTAAGCGAGCGACGTCTTTGGAATTGCTTCAATTACAATCCCTCGCTCATGCATCGGGTTTCCGAGTGTCGTGCAAGAGCGTTTTGAAACTGCTTCCAGGAGAAATTGATGTCTATGCAATTTGTGTTTTCTATCACCATCATCACGTTTGTTGTTGTCGCTGGTTGTACCTCCGAGAAGCCGGCCCCGGATCAGACAGCCACAGAGGGCTCTGTTGAACATTCAGATACGGGTGATACGTCTACCAACGAGGAATCGCTTAACAGTGATCAGGTGGAACGGGTTGCGGACGCACCAAAACCGACGCGTGTCCTGCTTGGCTCCACAGACTTGACTGCTGGAATTCCCGGTGAGGGGCCGTTGACCACGGAACAGATCCAGGCGTGGGTAGACGATCCACAGAATCACGTTAGCTTGGAGGTTGAGTTACCACTTGGTCTTTTGGCGGGAGCGGGGTTAATCAAGATTCCGGCTGACAATCCGATGACGCGTGCTGGGATCGAACTGGGGCGACAGCTTTTCTTTGACAAACGATTATCCTCTGATAACACAGTGAGTTGTGCTGACTGCCATCACCCGGCCGAAGGCTATACTCGACACACCCAGTTCGGTGTGGGCGTCAATGGCCAGGAGGGGGGGCGAAATTCACCTGTCAGCTACAACCGGATTTTCAGTGGTGCACAATTTTGGGATGGCCGAGCCGCTTCACTTGAAGAACAGGCCGTGGGCCCCATCGCAAACCCGATTGAAATGGCTAATACCCACGAAGCCGCAGTCGAGACGGTCAGGAACATTGAAGGCTACTCCATCCAGTTCGAGAAGGTTTTTGAGGATGGTGTGACGATTGACAACATTGGCAAGGCGATCGCGACATTCGAGCGAGCAATCGTAACTGGTGCAGCTCCGGTCGATTACTACGAACCGGTTCGCATCATGCACGTGGCCTTCGGCGAAGATCTCGAAGACCTGGATGCGCTTAAGGAAGACGATCCCGATTTGTACGAAGACTACATGGCAAGGAAAAAGGTGAGTGATGAGCATCCGATTTCCGAGAGTGCGATACGCGGCCGCGAACTCTTCTTCACCGCCAGGGCTGGTTGCACGGCGTGTCACGTTGGCGCCAATTTCGCGGACGAAAAATATCACAATCTCGGAATCGGTATGGGCCACGAGAAACCGGATCTCGGGCGCTTCACCGTCACAGGGGACGAGAAGGATCGGGGAGCTTTCAAAACCCCGACAATTCGAAACGTCGCGTTGACAGCACCCTACATGCACGATGGCACGGTGAAAACTCTTGAAGACGTTGTAGAGTGGTACGCAAAAGGTGGACATCCGAATCCACAACTAAGTAAGGACGTCAAGAAGCTCGAATTGTCAGACCAGGACAAGAAAGATCTGGTCGAATTCATGAAAGCTTGCACTGGTGAGTTTCCAGAAGTGGAAACCGAACGCCTGCCTGACAAATGATGCAGCAACGTGAAGATGTGCAGAGTCTGTTCAGCCAGCCTTCTCAAGTCGCCGGACCGAAGTCCTGTGCGGCGACTTGAGTTTTAACGTGCACCTTTGATCCGGTGGGTGTGTAGTTCTTCTCTGCCCGTGAGTTGGTTCCCTTCACCAACCTTGCGTAGGACAGGAACGGTCCTGCCGAGGGAACGCGACCAATGTCGTGGATTTCATAGAGCGTGCAGCCTCGCTGGGATCGAACCCAAGATGAGCATTGAGGCAGGCGAAGAACAACGCTGGGCGCTCAAGGATCTTCGCAAGACGTGCGCAACGTATTACGACGAGCACGTCCCGGAGTCATCTGTCGAGATCCTTGGCCATTCGGTGGGAGGAGTCACCTATGCACTTCCTTGAGAAACCAGGTATCGGCGTCGAAGCGATGAACCGCATCACGATCGCCGCCAGCAAAGAACTGCGAGCGATCGATGGCGTGAACAACTTCGGTTCGCATATCGGTAGGCCTCTGGGTGAATCAACCAGCTGACAACATATTCAATCAGGTCAGTCCGTCTGCGACGAATCCCGGCGTCACCGCTGAGTTTGGACAATGTCGTGAACGTAGGCGTCGAACCAGCCGAGATATAGCCCGGTACCACGAACGATGATCAGGCGGCAAACGTCTTCGCGGGTCTGGGACGTTGTGAGTTTCAGCAGGGGCACATGGAAAACGCGGCACAGCATTTTGCGGATGCGTTCAAAGCGGACACTGAACGACAGGTGCCGAACCTGGCATTCGCATCTTTGTTCGATTCAGCGGGAAAACCTGAACAGGCTGAAAAACACTTTCGCCAGGCCGTGGCGAACGACAACGAAACCGGTGCGGCGCGAGCTCAACTTGCGTTTGCACGTTGGTTGCTCTGGAACAATCAGCCGGAGGAAATCGTTCACTTGCTGAATTCAGAGTACGAAGATTCGAAAAAGGAAATGGATCGCCGGCTTATGGTGTTATGGAATGCGGGGATTGGGAACCTGAGGTGATTCTTTGGCGATGAATTTGAGTTCGACACAAAGCTCTTTACATCAGGGACTTACAGTGTAATCGCTGCCGTTAAGTCGTACTTCGGTTAAGCAATTGGCAGAATTTGTAGCGATTGTGCCGATTAATCTGAAAATCCGGACGCATGGTGTCGATAACGGATGATGTTGTGCGGTGTCTTACCGCTACGGCGTGAGATCTTTGACAACTCAATCTGAAGACATGATCCAGTGCGAACATTGGGTGTGACCGGTCTGTTTTGGACTGATAGCAGTAGGTGTGTTGAACAAGGGTCTTGACAGTAAGTCCATTGCAACCATACAGTTGAGTCATTCTGGCGGTTGCATGAAGATACTCAAAAGGCCCTTCTCGGGAGACTTTGGTCGTGACCAAGAAAGAGATTGTGAAAGCAATTTCGGAAGAGTTGGGGCTGACCCAGCTGAAGACGAAAGAAATCGTTCAAAAGACTTTTGATGCCATCGTCGAAACGCTCGTCACCGACCGCCGCATAGAGTTACGGAACTTTGGGGTGTTTGAGGTGAAGAAACGAGCCGCTCGGAAGGCCCGTAATCCTCGGACCGGTGGACAGGTGGAAGTCCCTGCCAAGTTTGTAGTTACGTTTAAACCTGGCAAGGAAATGGAAGAGCGAGTGTTGCAACTGGAAGAAGCCGAGTTCGCTCGCGAACAGGCAGAACGGGCCGCTCAGGCGGCCGCTTCCGATCCAGCACCACTTTCTTATTCAGGCGGTCAGCCATCGGCTCCACTACAGCACGGGCAGGGATCGATAAATTCAACGCCCGTATATAAGCCACCGGCAGGCCCATCGCCAAACAGCCCTAACGGCTGAGGCAACTTTGCATTCGCATCAGATCATGTTTTTAGGTTGAGTTGCCGGATACGAATCTCGACAACCGCTCGTTGAGCATTGGAAACACCGGGAACTGATCAAACGGCCTCAGGATTGGAAAGTGCGGCAACGCACTGTGATCACGAGCCGGGTCCACGGAAGGACACGATGATGAAACTGCGAAAACGTCTTCTCTTGGGATTACTGCTGGGATGCATGTCCCTCAATATTGGATGTGCAATGCCGATCTGGCACCCTTCTCCGGACGTTCGCGCTCGACAGTTGATCTACTCGTCCGAAAGTCTGCGGCACATTCCGGAGATCTGGGAACGCATCTGGGGCCTCGAGCTTCCGGACCTTGCGACACCATACCGTGTCCATGGAGGCGTCATTTAATACGCCGCAACGCAACTTACCAACACCGTTCATGAAGACCGCCTGGCGCCCTGCGCGATGCGGTCCTTGTTTGTTTTGAGGGGCGGTCAGAGCTGAGTATCAAACCACTCGGCAAGGAATTTCATGTCTTCGTAGATGGTGGGCCAGGGATGTTTTCCGCCGCTCTTGATTTTCAGCTCGACGGGAACGTGAACCCTTGTCAACGCATCCACCATCTCTTTCGACTGGGCCAGGGGAACCACGTCATCTGCGTCACCGTGAATCAACAGCACAGGTGGTAGATCGGGTTTGACCAAGAGTGCCGGAGAAATCTGTCGCACGTATTCCATTTTCCTGACGACAGTCAGCGAAGATTCCGGGGTGCGTTCCCGAGGAAGAGCCAACGACTGAACGAGTCGAGATGTCCCCTCGTTGACGGCCAGATCAAGGTTCGGATCAAAAGTCAATAGATTGGTTGGTGGGAAGAAGACACCGACAGCCTTTACTCTGGTGTTCAACGTCGATTGCCGCGAGTCAGGTCCCGTGACGACCGTCAGCAACGCCAAATGTCCTCCGGCAGAAGCTCCCATCAATCCCAGGCGATCGCGATCGATCGAGCAGTCTTTGGCGCGCCGTTTGACCCACAGAATTCCAAGGTTCAGATGGTCTCGCATTTCTGTGGCATTGAACTTGGTGATGGACCCGGGACGGATTGCAAAAACCGTATAACCTTTTCGACACATTTGCGTGAATGCCTGCGCCAGCATGTGTTGAGCAATCTTGCTTCGGTCAGAATGCCATGCACCACTGATGACGTCCACTATGCCAAGGCCGTTCTTCGGACCTGTTGGCGTAAAAATGTCCATCACCAGGGCGACACCATGTTCTTCTGCATAGACAACATTTTGTTGGTGAGAGAAATCCTCTGCAGACACGGAACTCCACGTGTCGGACACGAAAAGAAACGGCAGGTAAACCAAAGTCGACAAACGATTCACGGCATTCTCCGGCACATCGAAAGCTGGTTGACAGACGCGTCAGGACAGTCACGCATCGAAGAAGAACGTTTTTTCCGCCGTTGTTCGCAGCAATTGACGGCGTTCTGCGTCTGTGACGAAGTCGATGACGTCGCGAATCAGGGCGATCGATGCTATGTAGTTATTTTCTCCATCAAGTTGATACGGGCAATCACTGGCCCACATTAGTCGTTCCGCTCCGAACGCCTCATAAAGCCGCTTGATCATCGGAATCAATTCGTGATGAGGTGGCTTCTTGTGGCCAAGTGCGTAATACGCTGAGATCTTGATCTTCACGTGTTTGTGCTTTGCCAGAGCACACAGTTGGTTAACCTCAGATTCTCGAATCTGTCCGTCAATTCCTACTCGGCCGAAGTGATCGATAACCACGGGGGTATCGGGGTGTCGCACGCAGGCTGCACCGATTTCGGCCAGGTTGATGGGATTGACCAGACAGCACATCGATTGTCCGGTTTCGGCGGCGGTCTTCCACATCTCTGTCATGCCGTCCGTCTGCAGCCAGTCGGTAACGCCTTTACGCGGCACAATACGGAATCCGGTGACTCCCTGCTTCAGCAGCTGCCGCATCGCCTTGCCGGCATTTGGCCGCAGATCGTCGACCATTCCCACGACGCGAAATACATCGGGCTGCCTTTGCCACGCATCCGTGAGATACGACGTGTCATAGCCGTGGAATAACGTGTGCTGGATCAATACGACGCGTCCCACCCCGGATGGCCTGGCGACTGCCATCAGCTCTTCGGCGGTGAAGCTTTTCGGCGCCAGGTCGTCGACCGTCATACCCGGTTGTAGTTTGCTGCGGCTGGTGTCGGGCGTCCAGATATGTGAATGGGCGTCAATCCACGGTGCATCCTGAACGGCGGCTGCAGCGTCAGCCCCGAGCATCGACGTTCCTACGGCAGCCACTCCCCCGGCCAGAAGAGTACGTCGCGAGACGGATGAATCTGAAGGCATAACGATTGCTCCTGTGTGATGCTGCGGGCTGACGTTTCTGTTGGTTCCGACTTGAAGAACCCAGCAAATCTAATCATCGAGACCCGCTCTGTCGAGGCTGCGGCACTTGAGTGTAATCACTCACGGGCTGCGGGAAACCACAGCACAACGGTGCCCGATCCCCTCCGCGCGAAGCTTTGCGGGTTGTATTGATTGCATCAGTCACACGACATGTTCCGATTCAGATGACATGTCTATCCAGACCAGTCAAGTCGATCTGCTGACCCGATTGCTTTCTGCTTCCGAGCAGCGGCAACAAGTGATCAGTAACAATATCGCCAACGTCAATACTCCTGAATATCGGAGTCTGGAACTTAATTTTGAGGACGCTCTGGCGGCAGAAATTACAAAACAGGGGAAGCCGATCGGGAGTTCCGCCGCGCCGTCCGTGGTACGGGCACAGGGCCTGGCGGCACGGGCCGACGGCAACAACGTGGATATTGATAGAGAACTCGGAATGTTGAATAAGAATGCCATGCTGCAGCAGTTGTATTTGCAGCTGATCGGCACGGATATGAATCAGATGAGACGAGCCATGGAAGGCGGACCGTAAGCGGCGGTTGGTCAGATGTGAAAGGTTGAACAGGGGGGGCAAAAATGTCGTTGGACAGAATCCTTTCCGGCATGCAGATCAGTGCATCCGGTCTGGCGGGGGAACGACTCCGCATGGAGGTCGTGGCGCATATGTGCTAAGTCATATTCAATCTTCGAGGTAGCGTTGAGACGATTGGGACGTTCGTTCCACGCGATAGGTATTGGAGCCCGTTATGGCAGAGTGCAAGAATTGCCCCTCCGGCCCGAACAACTCGTATCTGATCTCCTTTGGAGACACGATGACTGCGCTGCTGGCGTTTTTTATCATCCTGAACACACTCGCTGAAGAACAAACGGGGGCAAACCTTCACGCCGGGACGGGGTCATTCATGGATACCGTCGACAAGTTCGGACTCGCCGGAAAGGTCAGCAGCGATCTGTCGGCTCAGGCGTTTCAGCATCAGGAGGTGGGCCCGAAATACATCGTCCCGGACCCGGAGGACGGACCTGCAGAACTGGGAGCCAATGGTCCCGATGACGATGCAGACAACCTTCGCATCGTTGACCGCACCAAGGACGAATATCAGCGTTTCCTGCAACAGTTGCGCCAGGTCAATGCTCTGGAGAAGGAGCGGGACGTGAAGGGGGAAGTGACATTTGACGTGCTGGCAAAGTTTCCACCACGGACAGCCGGCACTCTGATCAACGAAGAGCTGAAGGCGGCCCTGGCGGGCGTGGGACCTATGCTGCGACGGGACGACTATGCCGTCGAAATTACTGTCTGGACGACCACACCGTCGCAAAGTGCCTGGAGTCGAGCTTTGGCACAGTCTCAGCGAATCCACAAAGAGGCGATCGCGCTGCTACGAGTTGCTCCCAACCAGGAAAGCCGCATTACAGCCGTTGCTCAGCCATGGACATCAAAGACAGTCAAGCGACCAACCATCTCTGTCACACTCCGCCGACTGAGCCCCTGACGCAAGGGCTCAGGAAAGGCTCTGCCGACGCTTCGTCCGTCCGACCGCCGGAGATTCTTCGTGCGTGGAAGTCCGCACTTCGGACGTGCAGAACAAATCAGAAGTCACCGATGATATTGCCATCTGCAATATTAAGAAGATTCTGGAAAACGAAGTTGCCATTTGATCCTGTCTGGTCCCGCTCGATATTTTCGCTCACGAATCGACAGGAACCGTCTCCCAGCAGGAATTGGGATCCTCCGACATGTCGACTTGAAAACGCTCGACCGCATCGATCAATGACGGGCTGAGAAGTTGTGTCGTCTGACGTTTCGTTGATTCCAAAAAGGCCCTTCGCGAGTGTCATTCGCGGCATGTTTCCGTTCGCCGCACTCGCACTCATGCCAAAGACCGTCGCCGCGCCGCACTGAGCGTTGCCGCCGTTTGGTATGATCAACGTCCATGCTCGTTCGCCGACAACCATCGTGTTGCTGGTTCCGTCCGTGATCTCCCGGAGATTAACACGGCTGTTCTGGCCAAACGATCCGGTCAGCTTGCCGGCCATTGTCCAGTCTGCTCCGCCTGCCGCGGCAACAAGATTGGACGTTGCCACACTCACTTCAACCTGACTGGTTGAGTGCAGCGTGTGACGGTCATTGATATCCGGTGCAGTATCTGACGGGCAGCGAAAGGCCGCCAGTGGAGTCTGCATCAATTTAAGCTTTTGTGCGTCATCCAATGCCAGTCCCAGACTCTGTGGGTTCCCAACCTGCAGTCGAGCATAGAGATTGGCCTGTTCGATTTGAGGAAGCAGGTACACAGCCCATCCCCAGTTGGCCGAATTTCCATTGGTCTGATCCACCCAGCCTGGCGGAAATGTTTTGTGCAGATCGTGATAATTGTGCAGGGCCAAGCCAATTTGTTTCAGGTTATTCTGACACTGTGTACGTCGCGCCGCTTCGCGCGCCTGCTGAACTGCTGGCAATAGAAGTGCAATGAGAATTGCGATGATCGCGATGACGACCAGCAATTCGATCAAAGTAAACCCGCTGCGAAAAAACGATGTTTGGCGCTGACGCATGAGACTTACCCTTGGTGTTGTGAACAGTGATCTGTGTCGGCTGTTGTTATTGTTTTTACCTGTGCTTCACATTCACGTCTGAATGGGCAACTCTACGAAGGCGACTCTGGAGTTGCTCCGCTGTTGAGGAAAGTTCCACCTGCCAGCGCGACTAAGTTACGTTCCCGTTGTTGTTCATCTCCGACAATAGCTCTTGTCATCAGGTTCTGCAGGAAAGTGTCGGCCTGTCGTGAACTGCTGACGGCCAGCATTCAGAGTTTCTGTTTGTCATGCAGGAACCCCCTTTGAGCCACGCAGGATGTTCTGTCACTTCGAACGAACCAGCGTAGCCAAACCACATTGCCTATTCCGCGATTGCTTCCGCCCCGCATCGTATGGGAAACAGAGCTGCTTCCTGAACCTCGCCAAGGCAGCCCGATCTCATTATCACCGTGCGTCTGCTGATTCGGCAACTGCAAGGTGCGAAAAACGAGCTGCTGGCTGGAAATCAAATCTGTTGACGGTTGCGACCTGCCAACGCGAATATTACACGGATCAGTCAGGTGCACGCCCGGAGGCAGAACACCACCGACGTCAAAACGGCGGATCTTCATCAGACGAGAACGTTTCGCCGTACGGAACGTCAGCGGTGTTTGATTCGTCGTTGGCCGGGGTGTCACCAGCGTTGAGAATTCGGAAGCCCGTGGCTTCTGCACTCAGGAAGTATTTTACTTCGCTCTGTTCATCTCGCTGCCATTTTCGACCGCTGAGTCGAAATGAAATTTCCACATCGGCACCGAGCGATAACTGGTCTGCGTCGTCACAGGCATCCTGAATGAATTCCATGGGAAGGTAATTCGTAAACCGACCGGTGTCCTGTTCAAGAACCACCAATCGTTTTCGAAATCCCTTCTGTCCGTACGTTTTTGTTTCTTCGATTACGTGAACTTTGCCTTCGACTTTTCCGGTACTCATGGTTCGTTGCCGCTGAATTGCTTCCGTGATAGTAAAGAGATTCTGCGAATCGTAGGCACATTTTCACTGGTTCTCAAGTTGCACAGGAATTCAGATCTGCGACGCGTCGAAAGTCGCGGCTGTTTAATGAGCATTTGTCTGGCTCAATCAGCGTTCCGTAACCGACCCACCAGCATCCCCAGATATTCCGTGGCCACCTTGGTAATGACGGTCATGTTACCTTCATGGGGAATCAGTCCCTGAACGATTTGGCCCCAGGTGGGTTTGGTGGACGCCGGGCCGTTGGTGAAGTCTGCCGGCAATGGGTGAGGCGCAAAATTGTTTCGTTTTGCGAGTCGCATGACTCGTTGCAGATGCCATGCTGACGTCACCAGTCCAACGCGTTGACCGGTATCTGCGAAACGCTGCCCCAGCGATTGCATTTCTTCGGACGAATTGCGACCACCAGCAATCTCAATCGCTGATTCCGGAACCCCTAGTCGGGTTAGTACGTCCTGGGATCGTTCGGACGTGTCCATTGATGATGCATCCATCGATGCGATTCGTTGCCCTGTACAGATCAGCTTTCCAGCCAGACCGGCGTGATAGAGTTGAGCGGCCAGGATCAGACGGTCGCCGCCGCCATTACCCTGGTTTCTGTCATTAGCCCCTTCTGATGCGCCTCCTCCCAGTACGATGACATAATCAAAAGGCTGCTGTTCCAGCGGCCTGATCTCCGAATATGGCGCTTCGAGACTGTAAGACAATGATCCTGCCAGAATCCCATTGCCCAGTCCTGTGAACGTCAACCAGATGGCAGCGAGCGTCCACGTGATTTTTGAATTTCCTGCTGAACGCGCAGCGAAGATGCTGCATGACAACAGGTACCAGATGACTCCGCACGGCATTGCCAGGGACGTAGCGATTTTCTGCGCCGCCATCCTGTCGTAAAAGAACCAGACTCCGGCAAGAAGAATCACCGTCACGACACCCATGCGAAACATGAGTCGAAGAATCCGGACCTCTTTTGGGGCGTTTCCGGTACTCAAGGGCACTGATCTTTCTAGTAGCTGATTCCACGATGTGAGGACCCGACTGCAAAGTGGCACAGCAGTCGTGGCCGGTCGCCAAGCCACCGCATTATATGCGTTCACTTCCGGTTTGAAACCCGGAGATGACGCTGTGTGATTGACGACCAATAGCGAGGATTTTGGTGAATGGCTGAGCGGTACGACGCTGCTCACGCGATCGCATCTCATGCCGGTCCACTCCTGTTCCGATGAACTTTCGTTTCGTTGGGACTTGAGTGTCCAGACGAAAAGGGGGGGATGTTGCGGATTTGCAACGTCGTAAACTCTATGTGACTGTGCGGGGCCGGTGTCCGCAAAACGCTTTATTACATAATGAACTGGCTCCAGCATGGATCGAAACGACAGCACAATCTTCCTGAAGGATGAATCGATTCGGGAACGAAACGAACGAATCCTCAGAATGCTTTTACGGGGACTGAGATTGCATCTGTTCTGATCTCGGGGATCGCTTTTCTTCGTTTCTACACTGTTTTCCAAGCTAGGAAACAGTGTGTGTAGTCGTGCAGATCAGGGCGGCTACCACGACACACATTTCGATGTGCCGACCATTCTCGGAAGGACCCTTCCGAGAATGGTCGGCATACAGCACGTGCTGGTGTGCAGCAGGCAAGCTGCTCATTCGGATGATTCCGGGTTGAATGATGGCCATCAGCAACATCAACTTGTTCACGGACCTGCCCGGGAAAAGGTGTTTGCCGTTGCCCGATGGATGCTCATGGCATGTCGCCGATGTGGCTGTTGAGGGCAGGGCAGACTCAGGTTTCAGATACGACACTCCAATTTGAATCAATCTGACATAACGAATAATGAAGCCTCGTGTATTATACATCACTCATCGAGTGCCTTTACCGCCCGATCGGGACGACCGACTTCGCACGTGGAATATGCTGAAGTTCCTTTCACAGCGAGCGTACGTGGACCTGACTTGCCTCGCTGATGCCCCTCCCACAGAAGATGCGCTGCGGACGCTGCAAAGTGTCACTCGACGTTTGGCCATCGTTCCGCATAAGGGGCCTCTGCGATACGTGCGAGGTGCCATGTCAGTAGCGACCGGTGCTGCGTTGACGGAGGGAATGGTCGATTCCAGCCGGCTGGCAAAGATCATTCGGCGTTGGAATGTCGCGACACGATACACGGCGGCAATGGCTTCGTCCGCCAGCATCGCGAAGTACGTGCAGAAGCCGTTTGCTCCGTCCGTTCAGCGTGTCTGGATTGACCTGATTGACGTCGACAGCCAAAAGTTGCTTGACCGTTCAAATTCATCCCGCTTCCCGATGTCGTGGGGTTATGGTTTAGACGGTCGACGGCTGAGGCAACTGGAAATACAGTTGGCGCGGACGGCGGACCGACTGCTTGTGTCCAGCCAGACGGAACGAAATCTGTTCA
>JAQWLN010000102.1 GCA_029247265.1 Fuerstiella sp. | reverse complement strand
CCATGGCGCAATACCCAGCAGCGGGTGAGATAACGGCTCGGCCGCGACTGCTCGGACGGCCTCATGTGCGGGAAGTTCTGTCATCAGTGCTTCCCGCAGCTGTTCTCCCACGCGCAGCTGGTAGAGTCGTGGCAGAGGCGTAATGTGTCCATCGATCAGTGAATTGAGTGATAATTCGCTGGAACTGACCAACCGAAGTCCGCGCGCGGTCATCTGGCGGACAAGATCGGATTCGCTTTCAGCGCCCGTTGTCCCGTGGATCGGAATGCCCGATCGATCTGTGGCTTCGTAGCGGTATCGCGTCATCAATCAAGGATCACTTTAGAGTTCAGGCGTATCAATTCGTGGTCAGGAAGCGGTACAATTCTGTAATGGGTATAAAAACCGTCAGGCCATACAGAGCCACGGTGCCGCCTCCGATGACAAGCAACATGGCGACCGGAATAATATTTCGCAGCCACGAAACACTGACGCTCAGCCGACGAGCGTAGTAGCCGACGACGCTACCCAGTCGTTCCTTAAACAGGTCCTCTTTCTGGCTGCAGTTCCTGATGCAGGCCATCAGCAGTGGCGGTAGATTTCCCGGACGCCAGTTTTCGTTACTGCCCGGTACCGGAATATTTCCTTTCTGCAGTTCATTGGCCGTCCGCTGGCATGCGGTATCCAGTCCGGGATTTCCGCAGCAGGCGCCCGCCAACAGCAGAGAATCAGACAACGGCAGCTCGCGTTCCACCATCAGCGACAACATGCGCGTCAGGGTGTAGAACTGCAGGTCACGGATCATGCTGCCCACACCGGGCAACAGCAACAGCAGCTTTTCCGGTCCGTTGAACGCCATCGAGTCCGCTCGCCCCGAGAAAACCCAAATTATCGCAAGCAAAACGCAGACCGCAGGAAAAAGCAGCGGCCACCACCAGAACTGTGCGTCCAATTCAATGATGTACTGGAAGGTCGACGGACTGGGTGCTACAGAGTCGTTCAGTGTTCTGCCGACAGCGTTCAGGAAATGTCGAATCGATATCAGGAACAGCAGCATCGCCATGGCGACAATCGTCAGGGGATAGGTCATTGACTGCAGCACACGCTGACGCAGATCCACGAGATCATCGGCCAGGTTGCCGAGCATCTCGATCGTTCCGCCGAGCTGCCCCGTTTGCACACCCGCGGCGACGGCCGCGGCCAGCATTCTGGGTGCGCCGTTTCTATTGTCGCGGATGGTGTCTTCCAGAGATTGTCCTGAGGCAAGACTGGTGGAGATCGTTTCGGTGAGCTGTGCCAGACGCCTGCCGTGGCCTTGTCCCGCGTGGGCCAGATTGCTCTCCAGCGGCAGCCCTGCTGCAACTAAGGCCTGCACCTCAGTGCTGAGGTTGCTGATATCTTCGAGAGTCACGGACGACATGCAGGCAGAAGTTTTGTTGAGTGAAGAAACAAAGACACAAGCCAGTTAACTTTGACCGATCAGACACTCCTGCCAAGAACGCGGAACACTTCCTCGGGGTAAGTCTGCCCCTTTTGGACGGCTTCCCCAGCTCGATGGTGAAGTGTAACGGTTCCACATTCTTTCGCGATAGACTCCAGCCGATTCGCGTCGACCCGCTCAAGCAGTGCCTGAGAAATCTCTGTTCGGTTCGGATCCAGCAATTCGGCCGTGACAAAACGACCGTGGTAGCGAATGTCACCACATGTCCGGCAACGAATGGCTAGAGATCCGTCGTCCGGAAAATTGTCTGCAGATTTTTTCGGATTTGGAATTCCTTCAGGAGTTATGCGGCTGGCCGTTTGGTCGTAGCACTCTGGACAGGTTTTTCTGAGCAGCCGCTGACACACGACGGCCCTTAAAGTACTGCTGAGCAGGTACGGCTCGATGCCCATGTCCAGTAATCGGGTGACAGCCTCGACAGCACTGCCGGCATGAAAGGTTGTCAGCACGAGATGTCCCGTCAGTGCCGCCTGAAATGCACACTCTGCCGTTTCCGGGTCACGGATCTCGCCAATCATGATCACGTCCGGATCCTGACGCATCATCGACTTAATTCCTGTCGCCAAGTCAAAGCCAACGTGCGGTCGGACCTGAGACTGCGTCACTCCTGGCACCACGACTTCGATGGGATCTTCCAGCGACATCAATCCCTTGCCGTCGCCGTGCAGTCGCACCAGCTCACGCAGGCAGGCATACACTGTTGTGGTTTTGCCGCTGCCTGAGGGACCGGTCAGCAGGATGACACCGGATGTTGCCTGCAACAGGTGGCCCATCGCGTTTTCGATGTCGTCCGGAAGCCCCAGCTCGTTCAGTCGCTGATAATGATCGCTGTCTGCAAACAGCCGCACGGCCGCTTTTTCGCCGAACAACGTCGGAAACGTCGTGACTCGGACCTCGCCGGCCATTTGCTCTGCATTGGAACCTGAACTGGCAATGCGCCCTTCCTGCGGTACATCGGTACGATACGTCAGCAACCCTGCCATGACTTTCAGCCGAGCCACGATGCGGGGACAAACGTCTCCGGCGAAGCTGGTGACGTGATGCAGCACTCCGTCTATGCGCCACTGCATCTTCAGGCCGTTCTGTTCCGGCACAAGATGCACGTCGCTGGCCCGAAATTTACGGGCTTTGCTCAGCAACAGGTCTACCAGCTGAGGGGCATATTCTGCATCGCTGTCTTCTAACGACCGCATTGCGTCAGAGAATTCTTCAGCCAGCGAATCGTGAGGCATGTGAATCGGCTTCGCGATGTGTAATCATGAAAACAGGCGACCGTTGCGTCAGGTTCAAAGTTCAACGGACGGAATGGCTCGTCTTCGAGCCGCAGGTTGAGGGTGATCGCCTTATCAGAACTTCGGCAGCATGTTCGCATTGAACAGCTGTTGACGATCATTCAACTGCTCGATGATCTGATTCATCTGATTGCTGTCCTGTTCCTTGCTGACCCTGGGTTTGGGGGCATCGACCGTTATTCGAGACCCACCGGGTGGCACTCCGAACGATACGCCCGGACTGACCGACTGCGGTGACACCGGCTGAGGCTCAGGGGGCTGAGCCGTAAGCTGCCGGTCCGGCGCATCGTTTACGGGAATCGACAGACTGAACAGCAGACCCAAACAGCAGACAGCTCCAACTCCGCCTGCCACCTTCAGACGAAATGCTCGTCGCGCGGAAACAATACTGACGCCGCATTCGGAGATCACGCGGGACTTGAAGCCTGCCGACAATTCGGGCATAGGCGCCGCGTCACGGATCAATTCGTGTTCCCGCAGTGAGGGTTCAGGAATGCTTAGTTTTTGACTCATCGGTTGGTTCACAATTTGGCGGGATGATGTTGTGGAGGTTGGGTCCGGGATGTCGCGTCATAAAATGTCTATCGAACAACTTCAGATGCAGCTCGTCGTTTCTTCGGTTTGTTTGTTTCGTCCGTATCGTGCACGACCGATTCCAGACTGCGTTGAAGTTTTTCCATCGCGTATCGATACCGACTGGCCACAGTGTTCTGTGACTTGCCCAGTACGTCGGCGATTTCTGCAAAAGTCAGATCTTCCCAATGCTTCAGAATGACGACCTCGTACTGCGCCTTTGGCAACGTTCGCAAAATTCGCTGCACGTGAGCTGCTGTTTCTTCTCGTTGTACGGCAAACTCAGCCGTGTCCGTCTCGCATTGAGTATCGATTTCTCCCAGACTGGTGGTTCTGCGTTTCTGAACGATTCGCAGTGATTCATTTCTGACGGCCCGGATCAGATAAGGCCACGGGGAATCCGCCCGAGCCAGCAGCTTTGGTTTGCCGGCAATTCTTGAAAAAGCCCCCTGAACCGCATCTTCTGCATCTGCCTGATTTCCAGTAACACTCATCCCCAAGCGAACCAGTCGCATGGCGGCGAGGTCAAAGAGCTTACCAAGAGCTTTCTGCGGATCCTTCGTCAGTCGCCCAACGCAGGAGCGGAATTTCTGGTGAAAATCTGTAGGGAATTGATTAGACACGGCATTCTTCCTGAGTCAGGAATCAGGAGCCTTTGTCTGAAAGAAATGGAAAAAAGGCCAGGAATCAGTACTTTCACAGGGATATGTCACAACAATACCGGCCATTGGCGTCGGTTGGCGGCAGCATCCCCGACAAACCGTGTAAGTCAGCAGTCTACACGGGCGTCGCTGCGGGATACCACTGACAAATTGTTCGCCGTGAACTCAGAAACGTTTTTGCCGGAAATCGTCCGGCTGTTATCCACTATTTCCCTTTTCGTGATCAGGATTCGTTGTGTTTGAGACCGTTGCCGTTGTCGGGGCCACCGGAGCCGTTGGGACTATTATCCTTGAGTTGCTGGAGAAGCGAAACTTTCCGGCGAAGAACTTTCGTCTGCTGGCGTCCGCCCGCAGCGCGGGTAAACAGATCACGCTCGCTGGTCAGACGATTACGATCGAAGAATTAACGCACGACTGTTTCGACGGCATTGATCTGCTGATTGCCAGTACTCCCGACGATACGGCCGCTGAGTATCTGCCGTCTGCCGTCAAAGCCGGCGCGAAAGTGATTGATGAATCCGGCTACTGGCGAATGAACCCGGACGTGGCGCTGGTTGTTCCGGAGATCAATCCGGAAGCGGCTCTAAATGCAAAAGGCATCATTGCCAGCCCGAACTGCTCAACCACGCAGATGGTTCTGGCAATGAAGCCGCTGCACGACGCAGCGCGAATTCGTCGAGTTGTCGTCAGCACCTACCAGGCCACCAGTGGGGCTGGTCTGCAGGGGAATACCGATTTGCAGGAAGGTACCCGAGCGGCTCTGAGCGGAGAAAACTACGACTACCAGGCCTTTGCCCATCCGATCGCCTTTAATGCCGTTCCGCAGATCGGCGGCCATAAGGAAGAAGGTTACACCAGCGAAGAAATGAAGATGGTGTATGAGACTCGCAAGATCTTCGGTGATGATTCCATCATGGTCTGTCCAACCTGTGTCAGGATTCCTGTTTCCAATTGCCACAGCGAAAGCATTCTGGTCGAAACAGAGCGTCCGATTGGCGTTGAGGAAGCTCGCGAACTGTTTGCAGAAACGCCGGGCATCCAGGTCGTCGACGATCTGGTGAACGGTCAATATCCCATGCCGTCCAACTGCGATGCCAGTGACGACGTGTTTATCGGACGTATTCGCCGGGACCTGTCCAACCCCAACGGGTTGGCCTTCTGGTGTGTATCTGACAACCTGCGTAAAGGTGCGGCGACTAACGCCGTGCAGATCGCCGAATTACTCGCACAGCAGCAGCAGTAAACAGAATCGTCATGACTGACCTTACTCATTTTGACGAAAACGGCGCCAGCCGCATGGTTGACGTGAGTGCGAAACCTGTGACTCAGCGCATGGCCCGGGCGGAAGGCTTTGTGCGCATGCAGGCCGCCACGCTGCTGACGATCCAGCAGAAGGGAATGTCGAAAGGCGACGTTCTTGAAGTGGCTCGCCTGGCGGGCATCATGGCGACGAAACGCACGGACGAACTGATTCCGCTGTGCCATTCCCTGGGACTCGATTCCGCGGCAATCAACTTTGAATTTGTCTCAGACACACAGCTGCGGATCGAATCGACCGTCTCGGTGTCGGGACGAACCGGAGTGGAGATGGAAGCCCTGACGGCAGTCAGCGTCGCAGCTCTGACGGTCTACGACATGTGCAAGTCCATCGATCGTGACATGGAGATCACCGGCGTGCGTCTGCTGGAAAAATCCGGAGGTCGCAGCGGGCACTATGTGCGGTCTGCTTCGGGCAACGGGGGCGGTTCGTCGGCGTGACCGCCGAGTGAACGAGAGACGATCTCGATGTTGTGCAAGTGATAGTGAACGCCAGCCGACTACGCATCCGGGAGTTCCCCAATTGTGTCATCGGACGTTGTTTGTTGGCTTTTCTGTGTGCATTGCAACGGGGCAATGGCACAGCCAGTGGCACCCACGCGAACCCAATCTGGCCCGGCCACCGGTCAAGGCGTGGGTTTGTTGTGCCACTGTTCGATGACTGCCTGCCAGAGTTCTTTGCCGCCGATCGCATTCGACATGATGACCAGCCCGTCGCCGGTTTCCGGGGAGAATTCGCTGTAGCAGCGGAATCCCGTTCCGTTTGATCCGCTGTGATACACCTGCTGGCGACCGTCGACAGATTTCAGGCCCCATCCCAGCCCCCAGTCTGCGTCCTGATCGTCGCGATGAATCCCGGGGGCCAGCATCTGTGATCTCATTCTTGCTGATATAGAATGAGTCCCGCTGCGATCTTCGCTCATGATTTCCACAAGAAACCGTGCGTAGTCGGCGGCCGAAGTGTACAGCGAATAGGCCGCATTGGCGTCTGAGTAATACTTCCTTCGTGTCTTCACGTTGCCATCACGATCGTGCCCGCACGACGATCTCAGTGTGAATCGATCATCCCACACGTACCGTGTGTTTGTGAGCTTAAGTGGTTTGATCAGACGTTCGAGCGAAAGTGTATCGAGACCGGATGCAAAATGTTTTTCAACCGCACGCTGCAGCATCAGGAAGCCTTCGCCGGAGTACCGAAACTTTGTGCCTGGCTCAAAAGCCAATGACATCGGCGAACCATTCCGCCAGCCACCGGAACGCCAGTTAGGCAGTCCGGAAGAATGAGTCATCGACATGCGAGCGCTAACCAGGCGATGTCGAGGATCGTCCACGACATAGTCTTCTGCAAGATAGTCAACCAGTGGTTTGTCCAGGTCGAATTCTCCTTCATCCACCAGCTTCAGCAACAGGTACGAAAAAAACGGCTTGCTCATGGAGCAGGCTTCCATGACCGTATCCGGATCGACTGCATGATCGGATCCCGCACAGCGGACTCCAAACCCACGTGACCAGACCAACTGACGATCATCGATGAAAGCGCATGACACTCCCGGGACGTTGTGTTGTTTCATCAGGTCGTCGAGGTGTTTCTCGAATCGGCTCACCTTCTGTTTCAGCAATCCCTGCAGAGGTGGCTGTCCGTAGGTCTGTACGGCGGAACGCAGATGTCCTGAGACCGGGGGAAGGCGGTTTCGGTTGTCGACTGCTGCAACGATTCCAAAGCGTTGGCAGACTTCGACAATCTGATCGGGATCAATGGCTTCAACTGTCCGGCCTTCGTGTCCGGTTGTGGTGACTGCCTGCAGCAGACTGTTGATCACTGCTTCTTCGGTGGCGTCCCGGACGGCCTGAAACAGAGGCGACAGTTGATCATCACGCAGCAATTTGGTGGACGTCGTGGGGGAATCAGCCTGATAAGCGGAACGCAGGCCTTTGGCTGTAGAAAAGGCAAGCACGTAATCGCCGCTGCCATGGGAGATCGGCGACCCGGCGGCGGCCAGCCCCAGCGGTGCTCGTTTAGCCAGACGCTGCAGCCGACGCGCATCCAGCGGCGCATCGGTGGCCACGATGACGATACACGAACCATGTTCGTGCTCACGTATCTGATCCTTCATGTAATATCGCCCGAGCTCCCGACCGACCGGAACTCCCGCAATTGTCAGCGAACCGCCGAAGTTGGTTTGCACGAGGACTCCGACGGTGTAACCGCCCAGACTGGCGGGAAGCCTGCGAGATGAACTGCCGATACCTCCTTTCCAACCCATGCAGCGCGTTCCCGTCCCGGCACCGACGCAGCCTTCTTTCACCGGGCCATCGTGCGCACTCTGAATGGCAGCGACGACGTCTTCTGTCCTGACACGTTGTTGGCGGATGTCGTTCAAAAACGCGTCGTTGCACTCACCGACCACGGGGTTCACCGATTTCACGTCCTGGCATCCTTCCTGCTTCAGAACCCAGCTCACCAGTGCGTCGGCCGCCGCAAATGTGCTCAGCGTATTCGTCAGCACAATCGGACTCTCAAGCACACCGAGCTCTTCGATCTGCGTGCTGCCAACGAACTTGCCAAAGCCATTGGCAACATGGGTGGCGGCCGGGACTTTCTGCAGAAACACGTTGCCCGAGTGCGGTATCACGGCGGTGACGCCGGTTCTGACGCTGTTGCCTTCCACAATCGTGCGATGTCCCACCCGGACACCAGCGACATCCGTCAACGAGTTCGCCGGGCCGGTCGGAATTACTCCGATTGATATGCCCATGTTCTGCAGTCGAGGACGCTGTTCTGCTGGTTCGTCCGCCCTCGCGGCGACATCGCTGTTCAGGCAGACGATCACGTAAAACGCGAGAGCAAGGCAATACGAGCGGTGCAATGTTTAGTGTCCTTTGAAACGATGGCGTTCGATGTTTGGGAGATGGTTGTGGTGTGTACTCAGGACTGCTGACAAATGGCCATGGTCCGAGAGCACGGATTCATGGTCACTTCACGACTGACTCAAGGAATGGCCACATGATGTCCGGGTAAAACTTATGGCCCGATGCTCCCCATTCATGACGGAAGTGACTCTTTGCCCCGGCAGCGGTGTAGATTGCATGGACACGGGACATGGCCGCTTCGACATCCGGGAAGTTGTGCAGTCCGTCCTTGCGCCCGTGGACCGCCAGCAGCGGGCGTGGTACTGTTAATGCTCCAATGTCCGTCATGTCGCCAAGTTCCACCTGAGCACGAGGCACCAGACAGCAGTCGCAGTGAAACACGAAGCCGGTGGAGCTTGTGTATGACGTAAACGAACAGCTGGGGATTGCCGCCGCAATGCGTTCGTCCAGAGCTGCGACGTAAACGGTCAGTACGCCGCCACCGGAATTGCCCATCAGGACAACTTTCGTCGGATCGACGTCGGGCAAGTTGGCCAGCGCCCAGTCCAGAACTCGCTGCGTGTCCCAGACTCGTTCACC
>JAQWLN010000011.1 GCA_029247265.1 Fuerstiella sp. | reverse complement strand
AAATTCGGTGACGAAGAGATGGTTCATCTCCGCGAGCTGCCGGATCTCAGAGAGGTCAATCTGAACGGCACAAAAATCACAGACGCTGGTCTGTCGGAACTCAAGAAGGTTAAAAGCCTAAGGAAACTTGAGCTGACCGGGACCATGGCGACTGACGCCGGTCTTGCCAGTCTGAAGACGCTGAGTGAGCTGCAGGTTCTAACCCTTTCCAAGAGCAAAGTGACCAATGCAGGTCTGGCGCACTTCACGAAACTGAGTGGGCTGAAGGAATTGTACCTAGCGAACACTTCGGTGTCCGACGCTGGCTTGGAACACCTGGCGGCGTTGACTCAGCTGGACACGCTGGGGCTGACCGGCACGGAAGTCACGGACGCTGGCATGGTCCATCTGAAAAAGCTGAAGAAGCTGGAAGTACTGTTACTCCGTGACCTCAATATTACCGACGCAGGCCTGAAGCATCTGAAAGGACTCAAGAACATCTGTCGCCTTTGGCTTCGAAACACAAAAGTGACCGACGCCGGCCTCGCATTTCTCGAAAAAATGACGGATCTGCAGTGGCTGGAACTGAACGGGACAGAAGTCACGGACAAAGGCCTGGCTCATCTGGTAACGCTGACGGAAATCACCAGCCTGAGTCTTCGAGCTTGTCAGATCACCGACAAGGGAATACCCAAGCTGAAGAAGCTAAAGTACCTAGAAACTCTTTGCCTGGCCGAAACAAAGATTTCGCCGGATGGGCTGAGAACTTTGAAGACAGCGTTACCGCGTTGCAGAACGGAAGTGTGACGCCGATCAGCAACGAAGACTGGCGCCCCACTTGTAGCCAAGAAATTCTGCGACTGCGCGGAAGTTTGCTTGCGGCGACCCGGCGTTTCTTTGCAGAGCGTCACTATCTGGAAGTCGAAACGCCGCTGTTGTCCCGTGACATCGTCGTGGACGCTCATCTTGAGCCGTATTCGGTGTCGGCCGATTCATCGGAATTGCCGTTCTTTCTGCAGACCTCTCCGGAAGCTTTCATGAAGCGTCTGGTGGCGGCAGGCAGTGGGTCGATCTATCAGATAACGCATTCGTTTCGAAACGGCGAAGCCGGCCAGCGCCACAATCCTGAGTTCACGATGCTGGAGTGGTACGGCGTTGACACGTCGTATCATGACCAGATGACGTTTGTGCAGGATCTGGTCCACAGCGTGACGGCCGCAGTTGCTGTGGAAAACCGGCAGCTATCGGGAAGTGATCTGTTGCAAAAGGCGTTTACACAAACGACGTACAGCGCCGCGTTTCTGGAAACGCTTGGCGCTGAAATTCTCGATCTTTCTGACACGGAAATCGTCGAGCTGACATCACGATCTGTAAAGGGCGATTCCTGCGCCGCGGAGTCAGAGCGCGATGACTTGCTGAATCTGCTTTTGGCCGAATGCATTGAACCGACGCTGGGCGTCCGGAACCCGGAATTCCTGACCGACTATCCGGCCTCGCAGGCAGCTCTCGCGCAGGTGAATCCGGCCGACCCGCGCACGGCGGGTCGCTTTGAACTCTATGCAAACGGAGTAGAACTGTGCAACGGATACCAGGAGCTCACAGACGCCGCGGAACTCGCACGTCGAGACGATATCCAGAATTCCAGTCGCTCTGCTCATGGGACGTCCGTCCTGCCGGGTGCTCCCGGACTGGCGGCCGCCATGACGGCCGGACTTCCGTCGTGCTCGGGGGTCGCTCTGGGATTTGACCGTTTGGTGATGGTTTTGGCAGGGTTAGATGACATCAGCCATGCAATGCCGTTTCCGGCATCACGGGCTTAATGACAATCCACCGCCGGTAGACGTCGCGCGGCCTCGCCCGAGCCGGAATTCTGCGCGCCAGAAGGCGGAAAAACGTTGATTTCACTGCGCTGCGTTGCATTTTTGGGCGTGGCGTTCATACTTTCCGCCGATTGGTCATTTCCAACGCGGTGGCGGTCTGCGCTAGTGGCGGCTCCGCCCGTTGTTCGGTCAGATAATTAACTACATCACCGCCTGCCGCTCGGTTGGGATTGCTCAGATCAAATGTCGCGTGGCCGTACTGCCGTGTGTGCCGCGACGATTCCCTTCACTCAAAATATTTCCTGTCGGAGTATACGATGTCCGTGGCGACTGAATTTCCTATCCCACTGAATGAGTACAAAGTCGTTTCACTGGATCCAGGCCAGTCAAAACTGACCGACCAGCAGCGCGAACAGCTCGCCGCTAACATTCAGCTTTGCCGCGACGCCATCATTTTCTTTACCGCCATTGCCGATGCCAAAGGCCTGGGTGGACACACGGGTGGGCCGTACGACACGGTGCCCGAAACATTGATCATGCACGGCTTTATGGAGCATGCTCGGCAGGGTGGGACTCCCGACGTATTGCCGGTATTCTTCGATGAAGCTGGTCACCGCGTCGCAACTCAATACCTGATGGCCGTTCTGGAAGGTGACATGGATGTCGAGCGACTGTTCCACTATCGCGAGTACCTGTCTCATCTGCCCGGCCACCCGGAAAAAGGATTCACGCCAGGAGTCAAATTCAGTTCGGGACGACTCGGTCATATGTGGCCGTATGTCAATGGGGTAGCAATCGCGAATCCGAACAAGGTTGTGGTTATGCTGGGATCCGACGGATCCCAGATGGAAGGCAACGACGCAGAAGCCGCTCGCCTGGCTGTCGCTCAGGGGCTGAACGTAAAACTGTTGATTGATGACAATGACGTCACGATCGCCGGGCATCCTTCGGACTATCTGCCCGGTTTCAGTGTGGCTGACACACTGAAAGGTCACGGGCTGAAGGTCGATATCGGCGATGGCGAAGATCTGGACAGCCTGTACACTCGCATGTGTGCCGCCGTTACCAGTGACGGCCCGATCGCCTTGATGAACCGACGAAAAATGTGTCCCAACATCGAGGGCCTTGAAGGCAGTGCGCACGGGCACGATGTGATCAAGACAGCAGTCGCCGTTGATTATCTGAACGCCAATGGCCGCGGCGAAGCAGCGGCATACCTTGGCACCGTGACCAAAGGGCCAGGGGGGCCGTCTCATCAGGGTAGTGACGAGTCAAGCGTGGGCAAGAATCGTGACCTGTTCGGCAGAATTCTGAATGAGATCCTGGGTGGCATTTCCGAAGCTGACCGAGTGAGCTCAGTTCGCGTCTTCGACTGCGACCTGGAAGGCAGCTGTGGCCTGAACCACGTACGTGCTTCTCATCCGGAAGTGTTTGTCCGTGGCGGAATCATGGAACGCGGCAACTTTTCGGCGGCCGCAGGGTTTGGGTACGAAAAAGGCCGGCAGGGAATTTTCGGAACATTTTCAGCGTTCCTTGAAATGGTGGTTTCGGAAATCACCATGGCCCGGTTGAACGACAGCAACGTGCTGGCTCATTTCAGTCATGCCGGCTGTGATGACATGGCCGACAATACCTGTCACTTCGGTCTGAACAATATGTACGCCGCCAACGGATTGCCGGACGAAGGCAAGGACACGACACGGCTGTACTTCCCCGCCGATCAGCATCAGTTCCGAGCCTGTCTGACGAAGATCTACAACGACGAAGGTCTGCGTTTTATCTTTTCCACACGCTCTGGCGTGCCCGATCTGCTGGATGACGCGGGCAACCGGCTGTTCGGCGACGATTATGAATTCGTCTCGGGCAAAGACGACGTCGTTCGTGAAGGTACGGCGGGATACATTGTTAGTTTCGGTGAGACAACATATCGAGCTCTGGACGCTGTTGTCCGCCTGAAGGAGGCGGGCCAGGACGTCGGGCTGATCTGCAAGTCGACACTTAATGTGTACGATGAAGAAGTGATGGCCCGACTTGCGGCGTCGCCTGCCGTACTGGTCGCGGAATCCTTCAACGTGAATACAGGGCTCGGTTCACGCCTGGGCACTGAGTTGCTGAAGCGAGGCTTCAAAGGCAGTTACAACAACATCGGTACGAACAAAGAAGGCTCCGGCGGACTTTGGCAGCAGATGGGCTATCAGGGCATTGACGCTGACGGCATTCTGAAAACGATGAAGGATTTGTTGGGATAACAATCAGAAGATCGGTGCAGCATTGACGAAGACGCCGGTAATCAAGGACACGGAGAATCCATTTCGCAGTCCCGGAACGGTCACCGACAGCCCGTTGGTACCGGGGAATGTTGAGGGCCAGGAGCCGACTTCGTTTGTTATTCGAGCCGTTGCATTTGTGATCGCCTTACTGAGCCTGCTTTACTTCGCCGCTTTCCTGGGTGCGGCTGCGTGGGCTCTGCTCGGTCAGAACGTCGCCTTCGGATTGACGGGGCTTGTAACCTGCGGGCTGTCCGTTATTGCAGCGGTGGCGGCAGTCGTGCTGCTGGTCAGCACTGTTCGTGATCAGCGGAGACGAGGATTCCTTGCCACCGCTGTCTGGCTGTTTGCCGTGGCCGGCATGGCTGCTGCGCAATACCTATGCTGACGGCGGCCACAGCGTATCACCCAATCGTACCGCCGAGTTCATCGTCAACGTGTGCACGAATAATTTGCTCGAACGACGCATCAGCCTGGAAGCCAAGGCTGACAGCTCGGTCTGCCTGAAAATTCCTCGGCCAGCCGCTGACCATACGAATGATTTTCTCGTCCGGGACACGGCGGATACGGCCGACAACTTCGTCACCGGCCACGTTTCGCAGGGCTTCGATCTGTTCACCGACCGTGACCGCAATGCCGGGCATCGTCACGTTCCTTCTGGCCCCCACAACGGTGCCATCAATCGTCGCGGCATGCAGCAGGAACCCAACGGCAGAACGCGGTGAGGCATGCCAATGCTGCACTTCATCAGACACCGGAAGCACGGCTTCGACACCAGCCAGTGGCTCACGAATGATATTCGAGAAGAATCCGGAGGCCGCCTTATTCGGTCGCCCCGGTCGCACGCAGATTGTCGGCAGGCGAATGCCGATGCCATCCATCATGCCTCGGCGACTGAAATCGCTGAGCAGCAATTCGCCGATGGCTTTCTGTGTTCCATACGTAGTCAGTGGCGTCGTATGAAAATCG
>JAQWLN010000089.1 GCA_029247265.1 Fuerstiella sp. | reverse complement strand
GCGTGCAGGTCGTGAAAATGGACTTTGTCCTTGACGGCGTAGTAACCATATTCGTCCGTTTCTCCGTGCTGCACACCAGCCTTCATTCCGCCTCCGCAGAACCACATCGTGCAGGCATGAGGATTGTGGTCGCGGCCGTTGCGGCTTCCCTGAGAAACGGGAGTTCTGCCGAATTCGCCGCCCCACCACACAATCGTATCTTCCAGCAAGCCTCGTTGTTCAAGATCAGTCAACAGCGCTGAGATGGGCTGGTCGACTTCACGAGCATTTCTTGCGTGACCGTTCTTCAGATCCCCGTGCTGATCCCATTTGTAGCTGTGTGACAGCTGAATGAATCGAACACCTCGTTCGGCAAAGCGACGGGCCAGCAGGCATTGAATGCCGAAGTCTTTCGTAACGTCTTCATTGACGCCGTACATGCCCAGCGTATGTTCTGATTCACCGGAGATGTCCTGCACCTCCGGAGCCTCACGCTGCAGCCGAAACGCCAGCTCGAAAGATTCGATGCGGCTTTGCAGTTCTGAATCAGGACCGGTCGCGTTCAGTCGGTCGCGATTCATTTTCCCCAGCAGATCAAGTTCAAGACGTTGCAGCTCGTTCGCCGTTTTCCCTTTAATGAATGGGATTCTGGCATTTTCTGAAGCGGTTCCTGCATTGCCGAGCGGTGTGCCTGCGTAGACCGCCGGCAGGAACGCCGAGCCCCAGTTGTTGGCGCCGCCATGCGTCAACGACGGGCAGATTGTCAGGTAGCCCGGCAGATTCTGATTCTCAGTGCCCAGACCGTACGTGAGCCAACTGCCCAGGCTGGGCCGTACGAAGGTGTCGCTGCCGGTATGTAGTTCCAGCAGCGCCGCGCCGTGTCGTGAATTGGAACCATGAACGGATTTTACGAACGTCAATTCGTCGACATGTTTTGCCAGGTGTGGAAAGATCTCGCTGACATGACGGCCCGTTTCGCCGTACTGTTGAAAACTGAATGGAGAGGCCAGCAGGTTTCCTGTTTCAGCGGACACGACACGCGGCTTGTCAAACGGAAGAGGCTTGTTGTCGTCTTTCTGCAGCTGAGGTTTGTAGTCAAAAGTGTCGACCTGAGACGGGCCACCGTGCATAAACAGAAAAATGACGCGTTTGGCTTTGGCAGCAAAATGCGGCAAACGTTCACTTAGGTTATCACCGGTTTGCCCTTGCGACCCCTCCGCCAGCAGGCTGGCCAGCGCCAACGAGCCAAAGCCTGCACTCGCCTGCTGCAGCATTCTGCGACGGCAGTACGTGGCCCCGGAATTCCAGTGTTGACGGTTATTCATTGTGCTATTCAACATATGCAAATTCATTGGATGACAACAGGACACGACAGTAACTCTGCCATGCCCGCAGCACAGCATCGTCAGATTTCGGCTGTTCATGACTTCCAATTTGCCGAGCCTGCAGCACGTATTGTCGACCAGATTCGATTTCGGAAGCGTCTGGTTTTCGATTCAACGCCGATGCAAACGCAGCAGTGATTCGGTTTGAATCCGATGGCAGTGTGAGCAAACGCCGCGCCATGGCCAGTGTCTGCTGCTCGACCAGTTCGCTATTCATCATCATCAATGCCTGAGGTGCGACGGTCGATGTCTGTCTTGCACCAGCCGCAACTGCCGGGTCAGGGAAGTCGAATGTCTGCAACACCTCATACACTGCGCTGCGAACTACGGGTAAGTAAACACTGCGGCGCAGGCTTTCATATTCGTCAGTCATGTTTGTGCCGGAGACCGTGACGTATGCCCGGTTCTTTACCTTTAGCAATGAGCCGCCGATACGATGTTCGAGGCCGGTGCCCAGTGCGATCAGTGAATCGCGGAGTTCTTCTCCCGTTAATCGCCGTCGCCGAAATCGCCACAGCAGGTTGTTCTCGGGATCTGTTCTGTTTGAAGTCTCAGAGAACTGAGTGCTCATCTGATAAGTACTGGACTGCATCATCAGGCGATGCAGCTTCTTGATCGAACCACCGCTTTCCAGAAAACGGCGAGTGAGCCAGTCGAGCAGTTCCGGATGAGTGGGAGCCTGGCCCAGCAGTCCGAAATTATCCACCGACGGCGACAGGCCGCGGCCGAATCGCCAGTGCCAGATCCGGTTGACCAGTACTCGCCAGGTGAGCGGATGATTCTGACTGCTGAGCCATTGCGCCAGTTGCAGTCGTCCGCTTTCCTGTTCTCCGATCGGGAGCTGCTCAACGCCGGTGATGATGCGAGGAAAACGCCGCGGCGCGGTCTTTCCCAGAGCAATGTGACTACCTCGCAGATGGATGCGAAGATTTTCCGCCGCTGCTTCGGTGATTCCCATAGCCACGTCGTACTTCGGGCGTGACGACGTCAATTGCTGCGCTCGATCTTGTAGTGCCTGTAACTGCTGTCCAGGTTCCCGCGACAGCATCGAGACCTGGATGTCCGGCGGCCCCAACAACGGTGATGGAGAAAGATACCATTCCTTCTTTAACTCATCGTCGTGTTCCGACTGGTCGACACGCGCGTTGAGCAGCTCTTGAAATACGCCGGCAACCTCCTTGAGAGACTCTGGCTTCGTAATCAACAGAGCATGTTTCAGAGCCTCTGGCGTTTGCACACCAAGTCCGTCGGATGACGACAGCTCTTTTAGTAATACAGACACATTCTCAGCGAACGTGTCGACGTTCAGGCGGGAAAAGGCGAGCCACGTGCTGAATGACGGAAACTGAGTCAGCTTGTTATCATCGACCTGGTTCAGAAATTCCTGCCAGCCCGCGACAAGTTCCGCATTGACCTGGTGCTCGACGTCGACCTGAGTCAGCGTCATTGGTGGAGGTGTCGGAAACGGCCACGGCTCCGGGCCTCGGAACACCAAACGCAACTGGTCGATGTGTGGATAGACTTTGGCGGAGTCCAGATTGAGCGTGTTCTTTCCGGCTTTCAGCTCGACCTGTCCGGCCGTGAACCAGCGTTGTGTGTCCGGGTACCAGCTGCCCGTCACCTGACCGGCGACTGCCGTCTGGACTGTTTTTCCGTTAACGATCACGTTCAGCGGGCGGCTCTGAGCGGCTGCGTGGCGAATCTCAAGGGCGTACTGTCCGGCTCGTTTGACATCGAGATCGTATTCGGCAAAGGCAGCGCCGCGCGTGGCAATCACTCCAATGCTCTCACCATACCCATTGGACAACCGTTCCGCATTGCCTCGGTGGAATGCTTCCGCTTCGATCAGCGCAAAGCCGTGGTGTAACGGAAACGCAGCTTCGCTGGCACTCAGACCCTGCTGATGAGTTTTTTCCTGTTCGCTAAATCGGTTCAATACCGCGGTCGCCAACAGGTAGCGGCCGAACTCATGCTGCATTTGCTGCTTGATCCGCGTACGTTGGGCGGTCTTAAGCTGTTCGATCTTCGCGTTTGTGTCGGCTAGTTCTTCGTCGATGGCCGAGATCTGTTTGGTGACGGCAGTGGACACAAGTGGACGTTCATACCAAACGGCCACCACGTTGTGGTTCTCCATCGTTTTGCTGCTCTTGAAGATCCCGGCCAGCGAGTAATAGTCTTCGGTCGGCAGAGGATCGAACTTGTGATCGTGACATCGTGCGCAGCCGATCGTCAGTCCCATGAACGCCTGCCCCAGCGTACTGATCTGCTCGTCGATGATGTCCATCTGCATTTTCATCGGATCATCTTCCGCCAGCATTTTTGCGCCGATGGCCAGAAACCCCGTCGCGACGTAACGGTCGATATTCTGTCGATCGTCGTTCAGTTCGGGTAACAGGTCTCCGGCAATCTGTTCCTGAACAAAGCGAGCGTAGGGCTTGTCGTCATTGAACGCTGAGATTACATAATCGCGATAGCGAAACGCGTTGGCATAGGAAAGGTTTTCATCCAGGCCGTTCGAGTCGGCATAGCGAACAACATCCAGCCAGTGTCGTCCCCAACGTTCGCCATAGCGAGGTGACGCCAA
Source organism: Fuerstiella sp. (assembly GCA_029247265.1). GTDB lineage: Bacteria > Planctomycetota > Planctomycetia > Planctomycetales > Planctomycetaceae > Fuerstiella. The sequence continues at coordinate 11,349 of JAQWLN010000089.1, read as the reverse complement.
CAGGCGGTCCACGACCCTGGCGAAAGCTTCTGATGAAACGTCAGCCAGAAACGCGTCTACTTCGGCACGTGTGGGTGGCAGACCAGTCAGATCAAATGTTGCACGACGAATCAGGGTGCGTTTGTCGGCAGGTGGGGCAGGCTGCAAATTCGATGAGTCCAGTTCGCGCAGAATAAACTGATCAATCGGCGACTGCGGCCAGTCGGATTTCACTTCGGGAGGCATGGGATCGGCCACTGGCTGAAACGCCCAGTGAGAACGCTGCGCCGCAGTAAACGGCTGACCCGGCTCAGATTCCGCTGCCGGGCTTGTTTCCGGTTCGGACGCTGCGGGGTCTGAATTCGGCCAGGGTGCTCCCATTTCGACCCACCGCGTGAAATCGACAACCTGCTGCGTCGGAAGTTTTTCCTTCGGCGGCATCTTGATGAATTCATCATGCTTCAGCGCGCTGATCAGCAGACTCTTTTTCGGTTCTCCAGGCAACAGAGCGGTTCCCAGTTCTCCACCGCGTAACACATCGGCGCGAGACTCAAGCTTCAGTCCGCTTTCCGGCTCGTCTCCGCTGTGGCATTCGATGCAGCGTTCCACCAGTACCGGGCGAATGTTTGTTTCAAAAAATGCGGCCTGCTGCGGGGTGATCTCTGTGTCCGCCGTCGTCGCAGCGTCGCCTTCTTCGACGACGGCAACGGTCGTCGAAGTGAGCAGCGAAGTGAACATTACGAGTACGACGAAGACTTCTGACAAGCTCATTATCCTTCAGCGGTTGGGGCCGAGACAGCGTCGACCTTTGCAGCCATTGTAGCCGATCGTTGATACGTTTTCACGAATCTTTGGTTCCGTTATCTGACGGCCCATATATTCGCTAAGCTTGAGTTACTGTCGGCAGCCGCAGCCGGGCAGGCCGATCAGCGGGAAGCTGAGACCCTGCCCTGAGAACTTCCAGAAGAATTCAGGTCCATGTTGCCCCCCAATTTCATTCATGGTTGCCGCTTCAAAGACACGTCCGTTGGCAATCGTGTATTGAATATTCTGTGAATCACGAATGTTTTGAGTTGGATCCGCACCGGATTCAATGACCAGAATGTCCGCCAGTTTTCCGACTTCCAGAGAACCGATGTCGTCGTCCAGTCCCAGGTATTTCGCACCATGCAACGTACCGCTGCGCAGCGACTGCATGGGAGTCATTCCTCCCTGCACGAAACTCCACAGTTCCCAGTGAGTACATATGCCGTTCAGCTGTCGGTGTCCGCCTGCCTGTACCAGTCCCCCATCGTCCACTCGCTGTTTCGCAATTTCGGCCACTCGGATGTGGTTGTAATCCTCCAGGGGAGATTTGTTTCTGCGGCGTGAACGCGGATTCAGTACGTGGGGCGGAATGAAATTCTTAAGCCTTGGATGCAGCCACAAATCGTCCACCTCGTATCAGTACTGTTCGCCGCTGATTCCGCCATAAGCCACGCCCAGTGTTGGCGTGTAGCCGACTCCGGTATTACGCCACAGATCCATCACGTCGTTATATGCCGTTTGAACGGGCAGCGTATGTTCGATCCCCGTGTGCCCATCGACAATCATGGTCATGTTGTGCATGAACGTGGAACCGCCTTCGGGCACCACCATCATTTTCAGTTCACGAGCTGCGGCAATCACCTGTTGACGCTGATCGCGTCGCGGCTGGTTATAACTCTTCACGGAAAACGCGCCGACGGCCTGCATGCGTTTCAGGTGAAACGTGGCATCTTCCAGACTTTCAATTTCTGCTTTGTAGCTGCCGGTCGCGCCGTACAGGATGGTGCCCGTCGAAAACGTGCGCGGTCCGGTCACGATGCCCGCCTTCGTCATTTCACTGGCCGCAAAAATGTTGTGAGTGCTGTTGGACGCTGCTTCGTGATGACGAAGTTCTGCAGCAAACCACAAGTGTTGTTGGTGGCATGCTGAACACCCTGCGCGATCAAGGCGCGGAGCCTGTACCGTTAATCTTTGCATCGATGTGTTCGGCAGGACCGATGACCAGAGAGTGTTATCACCAGCTGAAGAACGAATGGTTTGAACGACTGGAACGGTCTTTTCCGATTGAAGGCGTGTTGTTACCACTGCACGGATCAGCGCTGGTCGACGGGTTGAATGATCCTGAAGGCGACATGATCCAGGCCGCACGCGAGCTGGTCGGACCTGACGTGCCGATTGTGGTCACGCTCGACCTGCACGCTCACGTTACTCAGCAAATGGTGCGGCACGCGGACGTGATAGTCGCGAGGGAAACATATCCGCACCATGATCAATACACGACAGGCCAGCGCGCAGCTCGTTTGCTGTTTGACATACTGGTGGGCAACTGCCGCCCGACCAAGGCGATGGGAAAGGTGCCGGTCATCACCAGTGCGATCCATGGCTCGACGAACAGCGACGATCCTTTTGCGGACTTGATGCGATATACGAAAGCGCTTGAACAACGTGACGGCGTACTGTCGACGAGCCTGTTCCTGATTCACCCTTACATGGATTGCGAAAACATGGGCAGCGGCGGGCTTGTGATTACTAACGACGATCCTGACCTGGCCGAAAGCCTTGCGTTAGAGATCGCTGAGCGTTATTGGGATCGGCGGCATGATCTTGAGCCGAAAATGTTCATGGCGTCCGCAGCCATTGCGAAAGGACTGCAGGTTGCTGGAGGCCCGGTCATCCTTGTGGAGGCGGCTGACTGCTGCGGGGGGGGGAGCTGCCGGGGACAGCACAGCAGCGTTGTCTGCTCTTGTTGACAGCAACGCCGACGCGCCGTCCATTGTACCCGTGGTTGATCCGGAAGCAGCGGCAGCATGTCACGCGGCGGGTGAAGGCGCAAAATTAACAATCGCACTCGGACATAAGCTCGATCCGCGATGGGGTTCCAGTCGCTCGTTTACGGGCACAGTGAAACGCCTGAGTGACGGCTGTTTCGTTTATACGGGCGGGCAGTGGGACGGACATCACGAGCACATGGGGCCAACAGCGGTATTCAGCATTGGTTCGGTACGTGTCATTATTATGAGCCGTGCCACATACGACTGGGAGGACGAGCAGATTCGGACGGTCGGCCTGGACCCGACGCGTGCGAAGTTCATCGTCCCCAAGAATCCGATGAACTATCGCCTGGCCTACGGCGACATTTCCAAAGCCGTGATCCTGCTCGACACCCCAGGCCCCACCCCGGGGACCCTGAAGCATGTCAAGTTCAGTAAGCTGCGTCGTCCCTACTTCCCGGCAGACACGGAGATACCGGGACTTCGCCCGACGATTTTGAAGTAGCACAACATCGCAGAAATCAGTCCGTCACGAAGTTCGCAGCAGAACCGGTTGGGCTATTGCGACGGCTTCTCTCTATGGCTGTCAACTCGCCCTGCCCGGTCCAGACTCTTTACCACTCGCTGATCCCACGTGTCGGCTGATCGCGTCGCTGCAGCAGCTCGGGTAGTCTGAGCATCAGTCCGGTACGGATAATCCGGGCAAGGCCTGCATAGATCATGAAGTGAAAGACAACAACGACGACATCACTGTCCGGCATCCAATTGTTTCTGTAAAGCTCGTGACGGTCATGGAATTCATTCATACCAGTGGGGATCAGCGGACTCATGAAAAACCACAGTGGGAAATCGTCCGGATCCAAACCTGTCGAAATCATGATCATCGCCCCCAGAAAAAGGGGTATCAGACACAGTACCAGTATGCAGACGAGACTGCCGATCATCGCCTTCATTTGAGTATTCAGTTTCAGCCCCAGGGCCAGAGCGATCCATTTGGCCAGGTGCATGTATATGAAGGCGTTGCCTACCGCACACGTCACGTAAAGTGCCGACGCACAGATCCAATGGATCGTACCGATATGCGCAATAGACTGAGCACCGTAGTAGTAACGCGTATCCGAGGTAGATATCTGTGTAAGCGTACTGATTCGAACATTCGTATAGAAGATGTTAAAAAAACAAGTGCCCAGCACCGGAATCAACAGCAGCAGTATCAGACGATTCACGCCCGACCGTTTTTGTTTCAGGATTTCGAAATTGTCGAGTGGAGTCGCCAGCAGCGCGTCCAGTGTCTGCTGTTCCCGTTCTCTGGCAAACAGTCGACACGTCTGGCTTACGACCAGCAGAACGGCAACAATCAGCAACACGAAACTAAAAAGTGCGCAGAATGCATCTGCGGAGTTTCTCGAGTTTGCCTCCAGCACCCACCACTGCAGAAGGAACAGGCCGACCGAAAAAACCAGCAGCATCCGTGGACGATTCAAACTGTTGCGACGTTTCTCTCGCCAGCCGATGGGTTTGATATCAGGAAGACCTGCGGAACTGCGTTCGACTGGCAGAGAATCGGCTTCGGCCACCAGGCGGGAGACCTCATCGCCCACCTTGCTGCCCTTAAATCGTTTTTCGAAGGGCCGGATCGCGAACGCCTGTAACCGCATCCAATGACGCGCCAGCGAATGTGCCGCCCCGTGACTGAACCAGACGACTCCAAATCGAGCGGCCACGACAAACAGAAGTGTGACCGTCAATTGTGGAACGATCAGGGTTGCGATTTCAGACCACGACTGAGCATCCTCTACCAGTGTGACCAGCTGGTATCCGGGAAAAAACAGAAACTCTTCGTCACCCAATGATGGCAGGAAATCAGGACGCGGCAGAAATCCCGATTCCACAAAAATCGGCCACGTAAAATACAGTGCAGCAAGAATCAGGTAGGTTGCCCAGAACGCAGCGATGCCGGTTTCCAACACCGCCGAACAGAACACAGCGACCGCAGTGATTTGAAAGATGGTGAACAGCAGAATCATCAGCCCCAGTGAGGTATCTCGAAACGATATTCCACCGAACAAATAGGCGATACCAAACAGCGGGGCCGACACGATAACCAGTGAAAGCAGTGGCAGCATTCGCGAACAGATTTTCTCCAGTACGATACCGTGAGGTGTTAATCGGGAGATCAGCAACAGCCCCAGTGTCTGCTTTTCCTTTTCTGACGTGATCGCAGCACAAGCCATTGCGGGGGCCAATGCGTATATCGTTACCATCAAAGTGATGAACAGAACCGCCGACATTGCACGGCCCTGCCCGAGCATCCACATCTGGTTAACGGCGCGACTGTTGAGCTCTGCGTAGAAGGTCAGAAACACCAGCGCAAAAGCCAGCAAACAGATGCATCGCAGTACATACGTGCGTTTCCGCTGCGCCAGTTCAATTAATTCACGCTTTAGCAGCGGCAGTTCAAGAACTGAGCGAAACGGGACGAACATTCGTGGGCTGATTCAAACGGCAGTGTGGCTGGATGCGAACAGGACTACGGGCACAGATCCACTGCAGTGTCCTTTCTGTCTGAAAGATGTCAACATCCTCGACAATTCCAAAACATCAACAGTTCGTAGAGCAGACACTCGTAGTACCTGCCTGTACAGGCGCCAGCCCGTCCTCACCACGATTCAGCAGTCGATTTGATATCTTCGCAGCATGTCGACGTCGACGTCACAGCCCAGACCGGGAGACGCAGGGACCATGATTGTGCCGCCATCGATCCTAAACGGTTCGGTCAGAATATCGTTCTCAAGGCCGTAGTACGTGGAATCGTTGGCCAGCGAATACGCCGGACACGCCGAGGCCACGTGCAGCATGGCCGCCGTCTTGGGACCGAGGTCATGACCACAGTGCATGATGCTGGGAATGCCGGCAGCTTCGCACAACCGGCCGATGATAACGCACGGCTGGATACCCCCGGCGATGTGGGTGTCCGGCAGAAGGAACTCAGCGGCGTCTTCGCGCAGGATCTGCATGACGCTGGACGGATCCGTCACACTTTCGTTCAGGGCCAGAGGAACATTCGTGTCGCGACGCAGTTCCACGGCCTCTGACAACGGTTCGGCGGCGATGGGCTGCTCGATGTATTCAAGGTTGTATTCTTCGATGCGATGACAGAGTTCAACGGCGTCGGCCAGCAAGTAGCTTCGATTCGGATCGATCCTGAGCTTCAGGCGATCTCCGACAGCGTCACGAATGCCTCGAACCATTTCGACGTCTTCGTCCATGTCCGCACCGGCTTTTGTCTTTAACGTCGAGTATCCCTGCTCGACACACCATGCCGCGATTTCACCGGCGCGCTGATAGTTTTGAATGCCCATACATGCAGCCAGTGATATGCGCGGACGAATCACTCCGCCAAGCAGTTCCGCTACCGATAGTCCTGCCGCTTTTCCTCGTATATCCCACAAAGCCAGTTCCACCCCGGATTTCAACCGCGATTCGAATGGGCAGTCCTGGTGAAATGCGGCGATATTGAGTGGGTCACGACCGACCAACCAGTCCCTCGCCGTCGCCTGCATTCTGGAAGCACTTATGTCCGGCAGGAAGTTAACATTGTGTTCTCCCCAGCCGGTAATGCCTTCGCTGGTATCGACACGTACGATCGCACTCTGGGTCACGGAACTGCTGCGCACATGTGAACGATAGGGAGCGATGGGAGCAATCTGGGGCACTTCAACGACCCACACGTTAACACTTCGAATCTGCATGTCGTTGCGTTTCATTCGAGTTTCCACAGGTGTGCTCTATTGCTGCGTGTGCATCAGAAATCGACAAATAGACTCACTGCCTTGAACTATCATCGCCTTGCAGCATTGCTGGTCATTATGGTCCTTGCCAGCTGTTTAGTTCCGCGAGTTTCCGTAGCCTTTCGGCACCATGTCCAAGGTCGTCAGTGTGCTCTCCCAAAGGTAGTCTGCACACCGATTCCGAGGGTGTTTGGCCACAAACCGGGCTAAAAATTCAGCAAAGCTGTAGAATTCGTGATCCAGGAGCAGCGATGCTGCGTTTCCAGCGGATTGCCCAACACGTGTTCCGAAGACAATGGAGATGCTGATGGCCGACGAGCAAACGACGTCACACTTAGACACTGGAAATGGTGTGGGATTGGGTATCGCGTTGGGTGTGGCATTTGGCGCCGCTTATGGCAACGTCGGCCTGGGCATCGCACTTGGCATCTGCTTTGGTGCTGCGCTGGGCCCTGCCTTCGGACAGTGCACAAAGTCCGAATCGGACAGCAAGTCCGCCGTCGACGAGAAACGTCCCGATGACTCAATCGATTCACATTAGGCGGCATGACCTGATCGTTGGTTTAACAGAGAGGAGGAGATGTAATGGAAACGTTTGGAATTATTGGAATGTCAATGGGCACAATGGGGTTCATTTTTGCGTTGAACGCTATGGCGAGAATTGACAAGCTTGAAGAACAGCTGAAACAAGATGGTGTCCTGGTTGAAGGATTTAAGTCTGAGTGCCAGACGAAAACGTAGTTTCCAGTCATGGTGTGACGCAGACGATGAATCGGACAAGTGGGTATATCCCTGACTGGGACAGGGTGGGATATTCCTGTACTCTCCCACACCACCACTCGTGCGGGCCCAAACATGGTGGTGTGGGAGTTCGGACCCCACTATTCGTTCGATATATTCCGGCAGTCCAACGCGCGTTCGAATCAGGATTACCGATCCACAGCCCCAATAAGCTGGTCACCCCGTTCGGAGACAATCGTGCTGCAGCATTCGTATCGCACCTGTCGAATTCTACTTGTTCTGTCGACGTGTCTTTCAGCGACTGGCACGTGCGATGACTGGCCTCACTGGCGCGGGCTGCAACACAATGGACACGTAAACGAGTCTTCACACTTTTCTGGTGGCACGTGGCCGCCCACTGACGCAGTCTGGAGCAATAACGTGGACTCCGGTGGCAGCGGCCCTGTGGTCGTCGGCGACCGCCTGTACACGATGGGCTGGAAGGATGACCAGGACCACGTATACGCCATCGATGTACAAACTGGTCACGAGGTCTGGAAGCAGTCGTACAACTGCCCGCGCTACGGGCGGCACAGCGATGGAGACAAGGGACTGTATGCGGGACCATCTTCGTGTCCGACGTTCGATGCTGACACAGGACACCTGTACACTCTCAGCACCGACGGCGACCTGAACTGCTGGAACACGCGTAACAATGGAGAACGCGTCTGGCATGTCAATTTCCACGAAGCCTACCAGGTAAAACAGCGCCCGAAAGTTGGCAGGCGACGGCTGCGAGATTACGGCTACACCACCGCTCCTTTGCTGTCCGGTGATGCGGTCATCGCCGAAGTCGGCGATGACGAAGGCAACCTGATGGCATTCTCAAAGAAAGACGGCATGCGTGTGTGGACCTCTGAATCGAAGGATCCGGCGGGGCACACGGGCGGCATTGTACCGATGATCGTCGACGGCCTGCCGTGCGTCGCGGTGCTGACCATTCGAAACCTGCTGGTCGCTCGACTGGACAAGGGGCACGAAGGTGAAACCGTCGCCGAGTTTCCGTGGGTGACCGACTTCGCCAACAGCATCGCTACGCCGACAGTGCAGGACAATTCGATTGTGATTACTTCAGAGTACAATCAGTACGCCATTACGCGCATCGATATTTCACGCAGTGGAGCGAAGCAGACCTGGACCCAGCCGTATGCGTCGGGTGTGTGCTCTCCGGTCATTTACAGTGGTCATGTGTACTGGTGCTGGCGAGGAATGTATTGTCTTGATTTTGAAACCGGTAAACCAATCTGGCGCGGTGGTCGCTTCAATGATACAGCATCCTGCATTGTCACATCCGACGGTCGCCTGATCGTCTGGGCGCGACAGGGAGAGCTGGCGCTTGTTGAAACCGCCGATCGTTCGCCTGAAACGTACACCGAGCTGGCGAAGACGCCGGCGATTTTCAAGGCCGACGTCTGGCCGCATATTGTGCTGTCTAACGGTCGCCTGTTCTGCAAAGACCGAGACGGCAACCTAAAGTGTTTTGTACTGTCGAAACAGTAGACCCTGCGTTCCGTGCTTACCGCCGAATCCACAATTCTGCACCGACCAGTTTTGCACCCGTATCTTTGGCCTTCACCATGACACGGTTCGGTCCCGGCCGAATGGCCTGAACGGGAACCTTACAGACAAACCGTTTCACACCGGCAACCGTTTCACCGCCGTCCGTTGGGCCAAAGTTGGCTGAGCCGAACAGGACCTCAGGAGTACTGTCGGTTGCCAGTCCCGTGAAGTCGACGCGTAGTTCCGCTGTAACGTTGAATCCCGCACTGCTGAAATCTTCCGGAACATACAGCGCACGGCGGGCGAACTCGTTCGCCTTGAGCACCAGTGGCAGGGCCTGAGAATATTCAGCCACATCCTTCGCCCAGTAGTGCGAAGGCATCCACTGACCGGCGTCGGAAATCGCATAACTCAGCGACTGCGACTTCAGGTCCTCTGCAGAGCCGATCGTCCCCAGAATCTTCCGGGCATAATCACGGTCAGCATTGCCGGGCCCCGGAAACAGGTTGAAGGTATGAATGCCGTCCGCACCATCGTGCCACAAACGCGCCGCGGCACCGAACCATGCAGCGGGAGACTGTTTGGAATTGACGCCTCGCGGAGGACGATACATCAGGCCCGACTGACTTAAGCACGGATAGACGGCGACATCATGCTTCTTCGCCAGCGCCACCATGTCTTTGATCGGCAGGTCGAATGTGATATAGCCCCCGCCGAGTGATACCACATCGACAAGAGATTCCTGCATCCATGCTGCAATATCGATGCCGATTCGCAGACTGGCCGCCGGCGTCGCGGGAACTCTCGTGGCCAGCAGGAACGGTTTTCCCCGGCGAGCGCTCTCGCGTAGCACCAGTTTGCGAATCTTCTGTACCAGACGAGTCAGAACCGAAGTCTGTGCGGCCGTCGCCGGCTGACCAGAGAATGTGGTCCGGAAGTAGAAGGGCGCTCTTAGAAAATCCAGTTCGATGCCGTCCACCGCATAGTTGGCCAGGACCTCCTCGATGATTTCCAGCAGACGTGGTTCGACGTCCCGGTGTTCAAAGTCGACCAGACTCCACAGTCGCCGACGATCCGTGAACTTCTGTGACTCGGCCAGGGTCGACATGATTCGAGTGGGATCCTGCTGCTTCCATTTGGGGCGGAAGGCAGCTGTCCAGGCATCGTGGATGTCATTCATCCGCAGCGTCCACATCGATTCCAGCCCATGCTTACCCGCGAATTCGCAGGACATGCGTAGTCCGTCCGTGCCCTGTTCCAGAAATGCTGTCAGATTGTTGCCCGCAAACGAACCGTCCTTTGACCGAAAGACTTCCGCCACCTTTGTGTCGTGCGTAAAGAAGTTGAAGCTCTGCGTCGTCGAATAGAAAATACTGTCGACGTGAGTCTGCAGCAGCGGCGTATGGCGAACAGCCAGAAATTTCCGGACGGTGTTCGCGCCGTCCTGCCAGATGTCGTCGCCGTCATTATTAAAGATAACGCGGCGCCGTCGATGTGCCGCCTGCCGACGGGCAGCGTCCAGCGCGGCGACCTCTGATGATTCAACACTTCCACCGCCGGTCCAGCCCAGCCCCAGCGCCGTGCCGCCACCCATCATGCCTGCCAGAAACTCACGTCGGCGGGTCTGCATGTTCGCTTCCTCGGATAGACGGACTGCATCATTCGGATTTTTGCGGCATGGAACCAACGGGCGGCGCTGTATCCTGCCGACGTGTTCGTCTCTCCAGTTCAGCATCCACCAGATCAATATGCAGTCGCAGATTATAGAACTCTTCCATATAAGAAAGCGGGATGTGCACCGTACTCAGTTCGTTCGACATGGCTTCCAGCCTTGCGGCGTGCTCTGACGAATCACTGTTGTTTTCCTCCCGCAGTTTTTGATCAATACCGCGCAAGACGTCATACCAGCGATAGATTCGTGATCGAATGCGCCATCGGTAAACAGGAGGGGCGATTTTGAACAAAGGAATCAACAGCGTCAAAAGAGGGATGATCATAATCTTGGTACGGTCGATCATCGACGCGACCCAGAAGCTCAGATGTTTCTGAAAAAACGACGGGCCATGTATAAGATAGTTGTGAGCCGCTGGATTTACGGGAAACGTAACATGATCCTGAGACGGCAATTCACCATCATCCGCCAGCAGTCCACCGTCACGATGCTGGTGCAGGGCAACTTCAAGCAGCAACGGAACGAACGCATCGTGCATGGCACTGGTCGTGACCAGATTCGCCGCGGGAGCGATCAGACGCACGCGTTGTGGTGGCAGGTTCTTTTCGAAGTCGACCACTCCCTCCTCCAGCACAACCGCCTTCAGAAACGGAAGGCGTCGAGCATATGCGTGTTGCCGAGAAAAATCCATCAGGACAATTTGAGGATCGGCCAGCAGTGGCGCCAGCAGTGGCGATTCCGGGCCCACAACAAACATAGCAGCATCGACTTGTTCCGTATCAAGGGATGAGGCCGCGTGCTGGCCGTCCTGATTAAGGAATTCGGTACC
>JAQWLN010000086.1 GCA_029247265.1 Fuerstiella sp. | reverse complement strand
CGTACCGCAATGCTGCCGGTGTATGGGTCGCACTCGAACGGCAGCTTCCTGATCAGGTGCCTCTTGATGTCTTCGTCAGGTCTTCTGTTCAGTTACCAGCAGATGCACTTCATCCTGATTTCGCATTCCGATTTGAGACCGTCGGCGCCAGCGCGGGAGCTGAAGACGACTGGTTCATTGGCGAGGTCGAGTTGGCTGGCTATCCCAATTTCGTTCCCGACCAGCAGATCGGAGTGGGGCATTACCGGTTCTGGGCGCGAGCCTATGACGACCTGGAGCAGCCGGGATTCTGGAGTCAGGGACGCGATTTCCGCGTTGTGACTCGGCCCGAAATCACCAGTCCGGCCAATCAATCTGTGGCGGCCAGTAGTACGTTCCCCGAAATCTCGTGGACCACCGTGATTGACAGCGCTCGTTACGAACTGTGGGTCGACAATATCACGACTGGTGAGAGCCAAGTAATTTACGAGACGAATCTACAGACAACCAGTTTCGCGGCGGCGCCGGCCAACCTCTCTGGTGGAACCTACCGGGCCTGGACACGCGCCGTTGCCCCCGACGGAATGGCCGGACTTTGGAGCAACCCCACAACGTTTACAGTGTTGAACGCACCGCAGAATATCACTCCTTCAGGCGCGACATTCGACCGCACTCCGGAGATTCGATGGAGTCCAGTTGTTGGTGCGTCACACTACTCGGTGTGGCTGACCCTGCGAAATCCTGGTGAGGCGGCAGTTCCCGTGCTTATTGACAGGTTCGTCACGGACACACTCATAGTTCCTGACACCGACCTTGAAGACGGCCGATATGTCGTTTGGGTTCAGGCTATTTCTGAAGATGGGACAGAATCGGCATGGTCAGCTGGTTCTGAGTTCACCATCGGAGGACGTCCGGAAATCCTGACGCCGACAGAAAGTGCAGTCACCTCGGCAACACCAACATTTCTGTGGTCCGGTATCACCGGGGCTGAGAGGTACGAAGTCTGGATTAACCGAATGGACGTCCCTCAATCTCGGGTGGTCTATGACGCCAATGTGCTGGTCGCTTCGTTTACTGTTCAAACACCGCTGGAGGCCGGAAGCTACCGAATATGGGTACGTGCAATCAGTGAAATGGGAGAAACGTCAGCCTGGAGCAAGCCCGTCAACTTTACTGTGGCATCTCTTTCGAAACTCAATGGCACACGGTCGGCCCTGCCGGCTGACTCGCTGTTGTCGAGTCCCGTCAGCGATTCGGCCATTCCGCTGACGGTCTCGGAACCTGTGTTCACAGTTGCTCGTAATGACCAGAATTCTGCATCTAACTCTGATCCAAAGACCTCGGTCGATACACTGACTTCAGAAGCCAGCGTCGTTCCGGCAACAGAAGGTGGCGAAGCCGTCGAAGATCTGGATTCAGTCATGTCCGAGTGGGAAGCGGCAGACTGGTGGAGTAGTGTCACAACCGAAGAAGAACGTTCGAAACACGCCACTCCCGTAGCCGCTGCTCTGGGACTTGGAATTCTTACCACTCAGTCCGTAAGGCAGAAGAAGACCGGGTCTAAGAAACGAAATCGCAGCTGATCGCTGAGGCACTTCTGCTCAAAACGTCGGTGGTGATTCGCCCCATGAACAGGGGGCGTTCACCACGGAAGAACGCGGGCATTCAGTTTCACGTGGCAGATCGCGTCTGCTCAGACAGCAGGAACGCTATTTCCATCGCCTGTTCGTAATTCAGACGCGGATCAACCTGGCTACGATAGTCGCGAGGGAGATCAGACTCTGTCAGATTTGCCGGGCCGCCGACGCACTCGGTGACATCTTCACCCGTAAGTTCCAGATGAATGCCACTAAGTCGCGTCCCGCAGTCCTTGTGAATTCGAAATGACGTGATGATTTCCGAAGTAATTTCGTCGAAGGACCGCGTCTTGAATCCGTTACGTGTCGCCTGAGTGTTGCCGTGCATCGGATCGCAGCTCCACAGCACGTTGAGATTCGCGCGCCGAACTGTGTCGGCCAGCAACGGCAGTTTGCCGTTGATTTTCTCTGCTCCAAATCGGTGAATCAATGTCAGGCGTCCCGGAGTGTTTTCCGGATTCAGCACCTTGACCAGATCGACCAGTTCGTCAGGGGCCATGTTGTTTCCGACCTTGACGCCGATCGGATTCCGAATACCACGAAAGTATTCGACATGGGCACCATCGATAGCTCGCGTTCGATCACCGATCCAGGGCAGATGAGTACTTAGATTATAATGCCCCAGCTGACGCTGATCGGTTCGCGTTAACGCCTGTTCGTACAGCAGATGTAATGCTTCGTGAGAAGTAAAAAAATCGACGCGACTTAATTGTTCAAGTTCACCGGATGTGACAACTTCCATGAAACGGATGGAATCACTCAGCGATTCCAAAATCTGTTGATAACGCCTGGACCCGGGCGTGTTTCGCACAAACTCCAAATCCCAGTTTTCCGGGTGATGCAAGTCCGCAAAACCGCCTTCGCTCAGCGCACGGATATAGTTGATTGTCAGCCCGGACCGTTCGTAAGCGCGAAGCAGCAGTTGTGGATTCGGTTCACGGTCATCTCTGGTGAAACCGCTGCGGTTGATTATGTCGCCACGGTAACTTGGAAGTTCCACGCCTTCCCTAGTTTCGGTGTCTGCCGAACGGGGCTTCGCGTACTGTCCGGCGATTCGTCCGACCCGGACGATTTTCTGCTTGGAACCGCAGATCAGCACAAGGCTCATCTGAATCAGTACCTTCAGCTTTCTAAGAATTGTTGACGCATTGCAGTCACCAAAGCTTTCCGAACAATCGCCCCCCTGCAGCACGAACGCGTTGCCGGTGGCAGCTTCCGCCAGCTGTTTCTGCAGGCGATCAACCTCCCACGCTGTCACCAGCGGAGGCAAATGAGCGAGGTTTTGCAAAACCTCACTGACTTCCTGCGAATTTTCGTAAACCGGCTGCTGCATCGCCAGTTTCGTCTGCCATGAATCGGGTTGCCATGTGTTCATGGGCGGGATTGTTTCGGCCCGATCGCCCAAAGTCACTCGCAGACGCGGACTTATCGTGAATCGGTGGCGAATTCCCTGACGAAACGCCAAATCACCCAGATTGCCGTGTGTGAAATTTTAGTTTCAAAGCTTGAGTACAGCCCTGCTCGCGCCTACAGTTCTCCTGAAATCGCGCTGGCGGCGCCGTATACGAGGCATGGATTGCTTTCGTTGGAGCATTGATCGCCAGTCATTGTTGGACCGTGATTCAAGGAGGATTCACGATGAACCAGTTGCACCTGCGTCTGTACAACCCGACCCCGGAATCTGAGCCGGAAGATTCGGTTGAAAAACGGGATATCCTGCCGTTCGTTTCCCGCAACCAGACAACAATCATTAGTGGTCGGCTGGCGGCTCCGGTCGACCGGGCCAAGATCATACGACAGAATTCTGTGTGCCCGGAGTGCTCACAGACGAATGTTGAGCCACTGGAACTCCAGGACGCCGTTATCAGTCCCAAAAATCGGTTACCAGTGCCCGGCACGGCAACCATCGTTGGGTTTCGCTGCAACGACTGTTCAACCGAATGGCCCGTCTATGAACTCATGACGCGGCGAAACGGCTGACATTCGCAGTTCGGATTCGCAGTTCGGGCCATCGTTTCTTCAGATCGGCAGCCATCTTCTGACACAGCTGGCTGGAAAGATTCGACTGTCGTCCGCGATAACCCTCGGAACTGTGTCGCGTCTGCTCGCCAGGGTCTGCAATACGGTTTTACGTCGATCTGCTGCAAGGCCGGACAGTCCGGGAAAAGAATGCATTCACGTCACTCTTTGACCTGATCGCTGGGTGTTGTAACGATGTCCCGCAATACCGTTTTGCTATGGCCTCTCGATATTAAAAACTTTGTCAAAACGCCGGCTGGAAAGTTGCTCATAGACCTGTGGCTTCATTCCGCTCAGCACCAGTTTTGTGTTTGCAGCGGCACATCGCTGATGGACAGCCAGCAGCATGCCGATTGCAGCGTTACCAATGTATTCGACGTGTGAGAGATCGACATACGCTTCATCACAGTCTGATTGCCGCAGCAGACTCATCAGGCTGGATCGCATCTGTTCCAGAAACTGTATTCTGACGAGTCGTTCTTCGCCAGGCGTCACGATCCACTTGGTGGCTGAGTCCGAGGACTTTTCCGTCGCAACCAATAGCTGCGTGTCTTCTTCCGCAGCCCCGTCAACAGATTCCGGCTCATCAGGATTTTCTGAATGGTCCGCACGCTCCACCACCTGCGTCGGCTGATGCCGCTGGATCGAGTAAATCAGTGACCGTGCCAGCCACGCGGCGTTCACTTCACTCTTCACCATATAATCGGCCGCTCCGTGATCCAGAGCAGAGAGCGATAGTTCTTCGTCATCAACGCTCGTATAGATAACGGTTGGAACCTTATCCGCCACAGCGTGCAGTCGAGTAAACGTCTCCAGTCCGGAACTGTCGGGAAGGGTCAGATCCAGCACAACGGCATCAATCCCGCCCTCCGACAGACGTTCCATTCCTGCTGCCAGCGTGTCGACAGTATGCAATACGAACTTTTTTAATCTTCCCTTCGGCAAGCACCCTGCGCGCCAACTCCACGTAGAGTGGGTTATCCTCAATCAGAAGGATCTGGACCGGCTCTTGCATCATTTCAGCCTAACTGGTGGCAATCAACGGAAAATTGGTTCTGGAACCGCCGCATGTCTATCCAGCGCGCCTATTCAGAACAGCAATTGTATTCTTGCGATTTCATCACACAAACTTTGATACTCCTCACTGCAACGACATCATACCGATGGGCACGGGGAACTTATTCGGTAGTTCATTAGTTTAACGGTTACCGTATTAAGAAATCGTGTCAGCGATCGATCGGTGTACGAATTTTCCTCGCGAATTGCGGTAATGACGCATTTACAGGAACGATTTTTTCCAGTGGATCAAACCATAGGCGAATTCAGGGCATTCTCAGTTGCACCGCCGCTGCCAGGGCCGATTGCAGCAGCGACACTTGTTTTCTGAGTTCGGGCATCATCTCCGATGCTTCATCCACTTTGCCGTGTTTGCCGGCCAATTCGATTCGCCGCGCTGCGGCTACAACGCGGCTCGCACCAAATATTTCAGCTGAGCCTTTCAGACTGTGTGCAGCTCGTTGAATTCGTTTTTTATCTCCTCGCGTCAGTGCTGTTGGAGTGCTCCCCAAAACCTAGTCTAGGTGGTATGAGAGTCTAGAGCCCGATGACGGGCAAGGAGATTCTCGGATGAAGAAGAGACGTAAACGACATTCAGCGGAACAGATCGTCAAGAAATTGCGTGACGCAGATGTGA
>JAQWLN010000082.1 GCA_029247265.1 Fuerstiella sp. | reverse complement strand
AAGAAAAGTGCCCAGAACTTTTTCACGTAATCAATCTCCGGATCATTCCAGAATGACAAGCACTACAGCTACGGGGTGGGTGTCGGTGCTACGGGTGTGTTGTTTATGCCAGGAGCATGTCCCGGCTCGATTTCAAATGGAATGCTGAGGACGTAGTTAACAATGTGCCAGATTTGCTCATGGGGCACGATCTTGAATGACGGCATCCGTGACCCCTTGATGCCAGCATGAATTCTGCGGAACAGGTCAACCGGGCGGCGACCGCCTCTGTAAATTCCCCGAGTCAGGTTGCGTGGCTGATTGACGTTGTCCCAGACATCGTGCAGTCCGGAGGTGTCGTACAACTGCTGAGTAACAGGGTTCTTTTCAAAGATGGTCGTCTGAGGACCGTCACCTTTTCCTGCAATGCCATGGCAGTCCGCGCAGTTGATGCCTTTGCTCAGGTACAACTCGCGACCCAGTCGTCGGGATTCGGCGGTGTCGGGCACCCGTGAAATATCCGGCGTAATGACCGCTGCATCAGTGTCAGCGGTTGTCCATGCTGATGCCAGATCGTCAGAAACAAACTCTAGACTATCCGCCATGTCCTCAGACAGGAATTCACGCAGACTCTCAACAATCTCCGACTTCGACTCCCCACCCTCAATTCGCGCCGCGACTGCTTCCTTTGAGAAATCGGGCGCCAATTCAACGCCGATCTTCTTCTCAAACTCGCCCCGCATCGCAAGGAAGCGGACATATTCCACAACAGCGTGTTTGTCATCTTCGTTCAGCATGGGAACGAACGACGGCATATACGTACCGGGAATGCCGTTCTTCAACACACGATGAAGATCATCTCGACTGGTTTTCGCAATGTCGTTGGTAGACGTAAACTTGAAGACGCCCTGTCGGTAGTCACGTGGACGCGGCACCAGATACTGCGCTGTAGGGCCATCGCCGTCACCGCTTGTCCCGTGGCAGTGAGAACAATGCCGCATATACAAACCGCGACCGTGCTGCAGTACACGACCACCGTTCAGCACCACAACGTCCCCGGCAACCGGTGCATTGTCTTTATTCATCGTGGCAGACAGCGAAGCTTTGCCGTCTTTAGCCACCCATTTTTCGATCACGACAACGGTTGGGCCGTCGCCTCCTTTAGCCGCTGCTCCTGTCACAAACTGCAACGTGAGAGGACTGTCCTGCTCCACAGCGACGTCTCCATCGAATTCAAGAACGAGTTCCTTGATCGCGACTGACGCGTCTGGTGTCTCAACAACCCTTCCCGTAAGGCCCCCGAAGTCGATAGGAAGCTTGGACCACGCATTCAGCGACTGCGGATCACCGAAACGTTCGTCAACCAGTTGTTTGGCTCCCGGCAAAGCCTCAGCGTCGCCCTTAACGGGAAAGCCATTCTGAGCTTCCGCCATCAGAGCTTCCGTCTGATCACTGTACACGAAGTGTGAATTCAGGGACTCACCGCAACCGGCCGCCGACACCACCAGTGCCGCCGCGATCAATGTTGCAATATGTCTGTTCATCTGGACCAACATCACTAAAGCCCTCATTCGGCTTGGTATTGAACTCAATGAGCCGACAGCCTCTACAGCTGCAGCGTGTCTACGGAATACTGAATTTCCAGAGGCGGGTTATCGCCGGACTGAACCGTCACCTTCATGTCGTTTACCACTTTCTGACGGTTCGCAGACTCGTGCCACACCACAAGAACATGGTCGCCGGCGGGAATGTCCGCTATTTCAAAGTTGCCATTCTCATCCGTAATGGCTCCGTATGGATGATCGAGGGGCATATGGTAGGCCTTCATCCACGTATGAAAGTCACAGGTCACACTGAATGGAGCTTCGGCACGACTATATACCAACTGCAGCTCACCCTCTCGGTCATTGGGTGACACAAGGCTAGAAACACCGTTATTCTTGGCCGGATTTGTATGAGTATTGTGAGCTATTCCGTCGTCGCTCAGCACTTTCACGGTTTGCCCCGCCGGCACGATCATGCAATGTGGGGTGAATCGACAGTTTTTCTGGTCAAAAACCATGGCCACTTCGCTCGGCTGCAGTTTCGGAGATCCCTTTGGCTTCTTCTTCAGATAGACAAAGACATTGGCGACGCCATTGTCTGTTCCCAATATCAGACGCTCGTCGGGTACATCCAGTTCTGCACAAACTTCTTTGTCTTTGATATCCGCACCTGCAACAAACAGAGGTGCCATTGTCGGAGGTGTGCCAGTCAATACCACACGCCCCTTGATCGTCCCTGGGCCACCGCCAGCACTTGCAACAACGGTGTCTCCACCTGCTGAAGCGGTGTCGCCACCGCCTGCGACCACATCACCACTGAGATCCGGAGGCAGAATCGTCACAGTGGGAACGACGGATGACCCGCCACCGATCTCTATTTCTGAGCAACCAGTGAAAACAGTCGACAGCAACATCGTTGCTGCCAAGGCTGCTGGCCGAAAGGCTGCGATTGCACGCGTGATCTGAGTGCTGTTCATGATTATTCCTCCGCCCCTGCCGCCGCATTGGCCGGTTTGGCGGCCGGTGCTGGCACGGCTCCAGGGCCGGTGTACACTGTTGGACCGACGTCTTCCATTAATCGCGGATAGTTCATCAAGGCATCGACAACACCTTCAACTGCATGGCCCGCTTCTCCAGCGAATATGTCCGGGTACTTCTTCGCATTCTTCAGGAAGTTTGACGGCATGGACGTATAGGGAGTGATCCATCTAGGGTTGTACAGCCACAACCGGACCCAATCAGCTCTCAGACGTTTTGAAACACGATTCAGGTTTGGCCCCTGAATATCCTTCTTCGTGGGATCATTACTCTTCTTGTACTTTCGCCCGCCTACTGAATGGCAGCCGATGCAGACATCTGCGTTCACGATATTCCAGCATTGATCGAGATACAGCTCATCTTCGCCAAGAAGCCCCTCTTCTCTCATTGAGTTCTGCTTATGAGTCAAGTAAGCGGGCTCAGTCGGTTCCTGTTCCTGATATGGGAACTCAGCACCATCGACCGCAGCAAAGTAATTGGCCAGCGTCTGGGCTTCCTTGGGACTCATATTAAATCGTGGCATCCTCAGAACCGTCGTGTAACGAAGACGTTCCGGTTCCAGCAGGAACTGATACAGCCAGGAGTTCTGAACTTTCAGACCTTCCTGGTGAAGCGGAGGCGGTGAGGCCTGCCAAGCGAGGTTCGCAATGTCCACGACTTTTTCATCAAGCAGTCGTCCAACCAGCCATTCGGCAAAAACTCCGCCACGTGCCGGCTGATATGAGACCTGCTTGGATTCCGAAATTGTGATACGAGAACTCGACAGCACTCGTTTGGGATCTTCAGCATTGCCGAAGTCCAGATTCTCCCACGTGTCATATCCGGACTCACGATACTCCGGATCTTCTTCGTGATCCGGTTCCACCATTTGAATTCCGTGGAACGACGCCAATGGAAGATCAACTTCTTCACCGTCAATCTTAAACTTGCCCACCTCACCGGTGAATGCACTTCTGGGTTTGCGCATTTCCAGCAGCAGCGCCAGCGCGTCTTCATGGTCGGCCGGCCCAAGTTGTGTCGGAAAGACGTCCTCTTCCACGTCCACACCGAATGTCACCTTCGGCAGTTCTACCATGTGACAACTTGTGCAGTTGTACTTGGCCAGCAGGAACTCACCTTCGATGCGATTGGCATCACGAACGTCCGGAGTGTAGACGTATTTTTCGGCAGGTGGTTCTGCAACGAGCCCGAGTACGAATGTCGCAATCGCTTCGACTTCGTCTTCCTTAAGCGAGAATTTCGGCATCCGAAGACGCTCGTCGTAGCCCTTGGTTTCTGTCTTCATGTAGTCGTACGTTCGAGGCCCACGCAGCTTCTGCCACAGGAAGCCGGGACGACCGTGATGCAGCAGACTTTCATAAAAATAGGCCTGGGTCAGTTCGCCCTGCAAACGTTCATCGTCCGCATCTTCGGCTTCACTGTCAGCATCTCTGATCGCCTGACTGACGCGTTCCCGCGTCGATGACCCATCCGGTTCTCCGTGGTGATGCAGAAACTCTTCAATGTGTTCCAGACCCAGCTTGCTGGTGTCCTTACGTCCCCAGTCCTGCAGCGCGACCCCGATCGGTCGGGCATCTGCGTATCCCGGGATATCATGGCAGCCGTAGCAGCCGTAACGGGAAATAGTCCGTCGACCAATGTATTCAAGCTTACGTTGTTTCCAATCTTCCTCATCATCAACCGCCGATCCGGTCTCAGTGGCAAGCACGCGTTCGTCCCCTGCGACATCGCCGGCATTCTGCGGGAACTTTTGGCTGTTGAGGATCTCCTGAACGGCAACTTCGCTGAATCTAGCCTTCTTCAGGAAGAGGGTAACAAGTTCGTCGAGTGCGGCATCCGCCGGGGCCGCAACTTCAAATTTCTGCGCATCGCCCTGGCTCAGCAGAAACGCCACGATGTCCGCCGCCGGGTCAATCGTCTCTTCACCAGAAGCGTATGGTTCCAGAAACAGGTTTGGCATCTTGGTGCGTTTGTGATGACGTTCGGGTTCCTTCACCCAGGTGTATAGCCAGTCGCTGAATGCTGCATTGTCCGTATTGCGATTTACCTTCTTGTGAATATCGCTGATATTCGGGCCGAAGTCAGCCGTTGTTCCCGGGATCGCCGCATGCTGGTGACAAGCCAGACAGCCGCGTTCAGAAAACAACTGTTTGCCGCGTTCTGCGTTCGGAGCGTATTCCGCAGCGGGATGCAGCAGTTCAATAGGCTCAGAATCGCCGATCAGTACTTTGGCGATGCCCGCCAGCTCAACAGCTTCAAATGTCTGTGCTTCCGCGTCCTCCTGATTGCTCAGATCAAAGAACTGCGGCATCTTTGTCGTCGGTCGAAAGCGGCTCGGTATTTCGGTCCAGTAGGCGATAAATTCTGCCGATGTCTTGGCGGCAACATGCCTCAGGCTAGGCCCCACCTTGCGAAACTTCCCGGCGCGCTGACTCGGGTCTTCTGCAATTCTCTGCACGTCTGCCGGTGATTGAGGTTCAAGTCGCATGTCCGGCCCAATGGCTTCGCCGCCATCAAAACCGTGAATTTCGTGGCAGCCGAAACAGCCATATTTACGAATCAGGTTAAAACCCTTGTAAACCTTTGGTGCCGATGCTCCAAACTTCGGACTGACACCCAACTCGGTCACACTGTGGTGACACTTCAAACAGGACGACTCCTGAAAGCGATTCGGCTGCATCGGGTACTCCCAGAAGTGATTGGGATGGTAACCGTGGTCTTCATGCCACTGTTCAGCCTGGTGAGGATCATTCGGACCGTGCTCTGCATTCAGAAAGTCGGTGCCGGACCCCTGACCTTCATGACACGATGTACAACCAAATGTCCCCACCGGATGCGGACTGGCAGCTGTCACAAACAGGTCATGATTGGGATGAGTGGCGAATGGATGCGGGAACTTATTTTCAGCGACCCACGTGGCGATGTCGTCCGAATCTGACTCACCGTGAGGAAAGCCGGGAAGATTGCCCGGGGCCGTACGATCGACGTTCAGGTGACACGTTCGACAACGGTCAAATCGGGCAATCGAGGTCATGCCCAGCGTCTGACTCAAATCCGGCAGCCAGTCCTGAGTCACCTTCAGGTGACCGTTGAAGCCTTCGACGATTGGTAGTTCCATAAAGGAACGTTTCAGCTTCATCGCCATGCTGTCCGTTGGCTTGATCTTCTGCAGCGCCGCTTCAGCAAGCACCACGTCGGCTTCGAGCTTATCCAGCTCGGCATCCGTGTCTTCGGCCTGCTGCAGAATCTCGTTCAACTCTGTGAGTCGACCGGCCAACTGTGAATCGGCTGCTTCCTCGGGATCACCAACAGCATTCACAGCTCGCTGAGCCTCTTCCAGCTTAAGCTGAATACTGTCGCAATGAGCCTGCTGGTCTTTATACAGCTGCTTCAAACGATCCTGTGTCTCCGCATCAAGATTGTCACGAATGGACAGATCGTAGTCAGCGCGTTTTTCATCACGTCCGGCATTTTCGCTTTTCAATTCAAGCGTAAGTGCCTCGAAAAGACGAGTTGCAGTATTGTCTTCGGCCGCCAACTGTTGTTGAAGACCAGCGAAGGGCTCAAGCTGTTTTGCGATGTCACGCTGCCGCTTCTGCAATGACTTCTTCTGAGCATCATACTGATCGGTCTTCATCGCCTGAATGTCGCGGTCCCGCACAGCGGCTTCAAGATTGATCGCCGTGGACTGATAGCCACGCCACTCATCTGAGTAGTCCTCGACCATCATCACCACAACGGACGCAAGCAGCGCAACGCAGCTTAGCGCGAAGACCCAGTGCAGCTTGTTCTGATTTCTAAAGAAATGTTCGGTTGCCGGCATTTCAGATCAGGCTCCAGCCTTTTAATTCTGTGTCATGTCGAGACACGAAAAGTCAGTTGCGGAACTTTAGCAAGTTCCTGATGTTGCGAGCCGAACTTTGGCTCACGTCAGTCACATCAAATATTAAAGAACCACTCAGGAATCCCCACGATGTACTTCAGCGAGAACGTCCAGCGAAGCAGCATCTTCAGAGGAAGAATGGCCATCCACAGAGCAAGATTCGAAAACACAAGAAAT
>JAQWLN010000066.1 GCA_029247265.1 Fuerstiella sp. | reverse complement strand
GAGACCGAATTTGGGGAGTAGGTGATTGACTTTGAGGGCATTTTCTCGGAAAGACGCTGGAGCAGTGTTGGCTCCCAGTCGGTAGTTGCGGTCGAAAAAAGTTCTAACCATGTCTGGTTTCCACTACATGCGGCCGCAAGTAACGTCATTCACTGCAGAATGCGGACATCGCCTTCCGTGAAATGAGGGCTTGCAACCATGGGCCTGATCAGGAGCCCCGTACGTATTACATCGACCCGGTCATCTGACGTCGAGGCCGAATTTAACGGAATTGAAAATGGTGAAGATGAAAACGCACGGCATCGAAGCGGGCCAGCAGCTCTGCCGTGCGCGGCCAGCACCAAGAGACGCACGGCCTACTGATACCATAGATCTCTGACGGCGAGCGATGAGCGAATTTGAGATCAAAGTGACAAGAGAATCAGTTTTCGGAGGCTAATTGTGACGCATGGGAAACGTTCCCAATTGGCGACAAATGATGCGAACGCAAAAGTTATGAATTGAACTGCATGCAACACTTCAGGTTGCTGCCTGCAAGTTGTGATGCGTGCGTCGGCGAACGGCGAGGTGTTGTCAGCAAGAGCGTCCGAAAATGCGTGCACACGTAGGGGCGCGATTCAGAGACTGAACGTCGATACGATCAGGCCCACGGCATTGACGATCGAACGCAGCACAAGGTGGCCTGCACAACCGTAACTGACAGCGACGGCCGCACACAGATTAAGGTCCGGTTATTGATGACCCGCACTCACGTTGTGTTCGTCAATGGTCCACCATTGCGAGTGTAATTCGGGAAGGTAGGCATAGTCGTCGTGTTTTGCGGCTCGTTTCATTGATCGAAAGTAGTCTGTTGGGTAGTTTATTGCATTCCGAATCCGTTTCCTTCAGAAGCTGCGTGACTTCGGGCAGACCGTACAGGACACACGGCAGCCACGAAGTCGACCGCCAGTGAACGGGTCAGCGAGGATGGGATACGTCGAGTGGCGGCCCCGGAGAGTTCCTCGGGGGACGAAATTCGGCGTCTGCCTCGGGGGGGCAACCCGGCAAAAATCCGGTGGGGGGGCAAGTCGTCCAAAAATGTCGCCCCGCAGATTGTGAATCGCATGGAGTTCTAAGAAAAATTCTCTACTATACGCGCAGCATCACTGCAATCTGCGGTGCCTTCCTTTTCTGCTTCAGATGACTTTCGAAAGCTTCCTATGTCCGGCGATGATCAAAACCCTGACAAGATGTATGACACCGCCAATCAGCAGAAGGAAGATGGCGATCTGGAAGGTGCAGTTGCTACGCTCAGGAAAATATTGGAAATTGATGCGGATCACCTTCATTCGAATATGGCACTGGGAGTGTACCTGCAGAAGCTCGGTCGTCTGGATGAAGCGATCGTACATGCGGTTAAGGTGACTGAAATTGAGCCGCAAGACCCATTCTCGTTCACTCAGCTGTCCGTCATCTACCAGCGATGCGGCAAGATTCAGGAAGCAGAGGATGCCATGGCTCAGGCGCACGTTCTGCAGGGACGCCCCCCCGGCGGCGGACATTAGAGCGGCTCTCAGTTTCGTGTCGAACGCAGGCTGGATCGAGCACAGCGCTGTTCCGGATTTTTAGCGCAGCTCGCGGGTCATCGTGTTTTCGGCATCTTTGCTCACGACCGTAATTCCCCTCGATGCAGTTCTGAGCCGAAGATCCTGGACATGTCCAACCGTCGCAGCGCGACATCGGCCACGAACAACGTCATGGCAATGAGCAGCAACTGTGGCCATATGGGTGTGGCTGCTGATGCGGTCTTCGACTTCAGGGGGGTGAAGACAGATGCTGCTTCAGGCTCGAAAGTGCCGCCTGAGGCGCTTGCAATTGACTTCAACAGGTCTTCGTCGGCCGGACGCAGGCGTAGTTCGTCGCTGTAACCAACGACCATACCGCGCGTCTGTTGAAACATCGTCTGACCATCCAGGTTCTGAGTCACCTGGACGTGCCATGCTCCAGGTGTTGCCATCTCCATCTCCGCTTCGTAGCGACCAGGTGCTGTTTGCTGAACAGCGATGGAGGAAGACGTCAACTTCGGGTCAATCAGTGTGATTTCCGTTTCCGCCATATTCAGAAATCGTCCTTCGGAATCCACAGCGTCGATCACGACTTTGCTGTGAGAGCCATGTCGCTGGACGTCGACGACAAAACCATTGCTTTCACTTTTCCTCATGCAGTGCCGAATGACCTGTGCCCAGAATTTGTTGTAGCCGTTCCATGTGACCCATTCAGCCGCCCAGCGGCTTTTGGCATCGGACGTAAACGCGACAGCCATCCCCAGCCCGTAACGCCACCAGCACAGGAGCGGGTCGCCAGTTTCCGCGGTCAGGATGACTTCACTGGTGGCTTTGGGACGCGTCACCACGTATCCCAGCAGAAATGGTGATTCATCAAAATTGACGCCATCCAGCACCGGTGTTGAGCGGATAAGTATGGGCAAAAAAGGGTCTTCATTGATGGCCGATTTACTGGCCGTCATTGTCTCTTTGGCAAAGATCTGCGGAATCGAATTTACGTCGGTCGCGAAGTAATAACGCCCCCGGCCCGCCTGCGCTACTCGTTCCAGAAGATTCTGATCCGCGTCCCCGATCCCGACGGTTGAGACAGTAATTCGCGAAGCGGCCATCTGATTCGTGATACCGTCAAAGTCACCGGGCGTCGAAAGGCCATCGGTCAGAACAATGATGTGTTTCAGTTTTGCGCTGATGGCCTGCAGGGCCTCATAGGCCTGTTCCATCGCGGGGTACAGTGCGGTGCCTCCGCCGGACTCGATCGATGCGATTCGGTCCATGACGGCGCCCTTCTGCGACCCACCTCGAATCTCGCTGACCCAGTAGGGCGAACCGTCAAAGGCGATCACACCAATCTGATCTTTGGCACCCAGCAGGTCGACTGCTGCGCGAGCGGCATCCTTCGCCATCTCCAGTTTCTGACCTCCCATGGAACCCGACTTGTCGATAATCAGTACCATTCCGAGGCCGGGTTTTTCCTTCTCTTTTTCGAAGTCGCTGCGAACGGGAAGCACATCTTCCACGACAGTCTTGTAATAGCCGCCCAACCCGAACGCCTGATCGCCACCCAGCATAATGAAGCCACCACCAAGCTGACTCACGTACGCCCGGATCACGTCCATCTGCTGCGCAGAAAGTTTTGTCGCCGGCACATTGGACAGAATCAGCACTTCGTAGTTCTGCAGATCCGTCAGCGATTCGGGCATCCCCTGAGCCGGACGAGTATCGACGGCAATTCCCTCCTCGTTCATTGCCCATTCCAGATGCCGCGCCTGTTCCGGGATGTTTTCAATCAGCAGAACCCGGGGCCGACCGGAGGTGAAGACCATTCCGGAGGCCATGTTGTTATCCAGCAGCGTGTCGTTGAACGTTTCGACCGTCGCGGTGACAGGGGCCGAATCTGCAGCCGATGTTTGGGAAGATGCTGGTTTTGTGATCCGTGCTGAAAATTCAGTGGGCTGCTTGATCTGTTGAGTGAAGTAAAATTTATTCTCTCCTTTCCTGAGTTCCCGCAGTTCAGAGGCAATGCGATAGTCGCCGCCGAAGACTTCCACGATGGCCGTGTCGTCGTGGTTGGAGTCAATCACAACTTCGATTCGGAACGGTTCGCCTTCAGCGACCTGGGCCGGCACGTTAACGGTCGACACCTGGAGTTCCGGTTCGTCACGGGTGGGCAGGTGAACAGTTGAGATTCCGGGGCCGGACAACGTGACGGCTGCCATCACGTCACCTTCGGTCTGGTTGCCGTCAGTCAGAAGAACGACGTGCGGTACAAAATGAGGCGGAACCCCGGCGGTGGCGGTCGCGATCACTGACTGCAGGTTTGATCCCTGCTGCCACTTCCGCCGCGATTCGTGGCTGCCGGCATCTGTATCAGAGGTGCGTATGGCGACATCCGCCGTCGCCAATACAGGTTCTGCAACATCAGGAAGGTCCGTTCGAAAACTACCCGGCATGGATGCGAACGGCAAAAGGGCGAATGAGTTCTTGTCTCGATCAGCGGTCGCTCGGCGAATGAAGTCCTGGCTCTTTTCACGCCCCGCTTCTCCGATGCTCAGGCTTTCATCGACGGCAAATACCACGAAAACCTGCTGGGTTCTGTCCAGCCAGTTTAGACCGCACAGGGCCAGAATCAGGAACAGGACAATCAGGCAGCGGACCACCAGTGAGGCGATCATCTGTCGCGATGGCAAATCAACAAGGCTGCGGTAGAAATACACCACCAGCACGGGCAGTAACAGCACGGCCCACAGCCATTCCGGCCGTGTGAGTTCCAGTTGTGGCCAGGCGTACGTCATGCGATCTTCAGACGGAGTGTCAACATTTGGTGGGAGACAAAGCGGAGGGGCGGAAGCTGCTGTTTAATGAATAGGATAAATGTCCGGCGGCGCACAGGGAACGTCCAGTGAAGGATTTAACGCCCGTAGATGGACATTGGCAATTCCGTGTTCAACATTCTCTGAATGCATTTCCGAAACACACTGGACATGTCGGTCGAATGCCGAATACTGCCGTCGAAACCTCGTGTTTATTGACTCACGTTCCGCTCAAACTACACGCCCGCCGCCATGCTGGACCGCAAACGAATTTTGATTCTGCCCCTTTCGGCGGCTGTCATTGTGGCGTTGTGCGGCTGGCGCGTGCTCAATCCTCAGGGGTGGTCAGGTCCCGTCGGCAAGGCTCTCGAGATACGACAGCCGGCGCCGGTGTTTCAGCTGTACGATCAGAATTCCACGATCGTCAATCTGGAGGCCTATCTGCACCGCCACAGAATCGTGATTGTGTTTTTCGATGGTCAGGCTGGTCCGGAAACGAACGAGACTCTGGTGACCCTGCGGGAGTTCCACCAGGCGTTGCAGGCTGAGAATATTATCGTTTTGGGTGTGTCGACGGCCTTGCCCCAGGAAATTCGAAACAATTCCAGCCAGCCGTTTCCGTTTCCAATTCTGTCTGACCCGGCGGCTACCGCGGCAAATTCGGCTCACCGAAAGTGGGGCTGCTTCATCGAACCGCCGTCATTGGATAAACCACCCGGGACAGAGCCTGGAGTTTTTCTGATCGACCGCAGTGGCCTTGTGCCGTGGCTGGGGCAATATCCGCGTCCTGAGCCGAATGACTCATCCATCGTGGCCCGTCTGCTGGGAAACGTGTGAAAACCATTGCACGGTCGATGATTATTCGAGTGCTTTCAGGTATTTCACTCCGTAATCGCGAGGCAGCGGAGTGACGTAATTGGCGGCCGCCCAATTATCCCATTTCGCAGCCAGTCGCTGCACGATGTCCGGATGTGCGGAGGCCAGATTTTTCAGCTCTGTTCGGTCCCGCTGAACGTCGTACAGTTCCCAGTCCTGCTGCTTGAGTGCTACGAGCTTCCATTGACCCTCAAGGATCGCGCGGTTGGTTGGATTCGTGTTCGAAATACAGAGTTCGGGCGTGTGGTGAATCGCCACGAAACACAGGGACGAGACTTTCTCCAGGAAGTTCGATTTCGCCGGAGTAGTGCGCTCCGGCGATGTCGTTGATGGTGGGCATCAGGTCGATGATATGTGCCGGTCGATGGTCGATTTCGCCTTCGCGTTTCAGTCCGTCCGGCCAGTGAATGACACACGGCGAAGCGACACCACCTTCGTGTGTGTAATGTTTGTACAGCCGCCATGGGGTGTTACTGGCGTTTGACCAGCCGGAACCGGCACTGTGATAGGTATCCGGCCCACCCATTTCTTCAATTTGCCGGCCTCGATGCAGAATGTTGTTTGGACTGGACTTGATATCAAAGCCATGTGGATCCCATTCGGCACATCCTCCGTTGTCTGACATGAACACAATAATCGTGTTGTCCAGTTCATCGGCCGCCTTCAAATTTGTCACCAAGCGGCCAACGTTCTGGTCAATTCGGTCGATCATGGCAGCATAAACGGCCATGCGTCGTGCCAGATCTGTGCGGCGGTCTGCAGGAAGTGAATCCCAGGCAGGATTCAGTCCGGTGTTCTTTTCCCCGTAGTCCCAGTAACGGGACCGAGGCGTCAGTTTGGTGTGAGACGGGACGATCTTCAATTGCTTCATGCGTGTCAGACGCTGCTCGCGAGCAACGTCCCACCCGGACTGATACGTATCGGCATATCGAGCGATATCTTTCGCAGGTGCCTGCAGAGGAAAGTGAGGAGCGTGATACGCAAGGTATACGAACCACGGACGAGTGGGCGTCTGTCGGGCCATGTCCAGGAACTGGACCGCATGGTCCGTTACGGCATCGGTGCCGTAGAATTGACCATCCGGGTACTGAATCTTTGAGCGTCCCGCCGGAAGTCGCATGTAATGTTCCGGATCCCAGAAGGTCTGAGCACTTACCAGAGTTCCGTAGAATTCCTCGAAGCCATGTTGCGTTGGATCGGGAGTCCCCAGGTGCCACTTCCCGCAAATAAATGATCGATAGCCGGCAGGTCTGAGAGACTCAGCGATCGTGGGAGCATCGGGGCTGACCTTTCCGCGATAGCCGGGTTGTCGCAGGTCGGCAACTTTGTGACCCACG
This sequence comes from Fuerstiella sp., assembly GCA_029247265.1. Taxonomy (GTDB): domain Bacteria; phylum Planctomycetota; class Planctomycetia; order Planctomycetales; family Planctomycetaceae; genus Fuerstiella. Next base: position 13,181 of record JAQWLN010000066.1, on the reverse strand, counting down.
CCGACTCGGTGGGGGTAGTGGCCTGTCAGGATGCTGGTCCGTGAGGGACAGCAGCGTCCGGTATTGTAGAAACGTGTCAGACGCAGCCCGTGTGCGGCCAGTTGATCAATGTTAGGTGTTCGTATCTCGCCGCCGTAGCAGCCGAGATCACTGTAACCCAGATCGTCCGCCATTATCAACACGACGTTGGGACGCCTGCCAGTCGATTCGGCCGAAGTCGTGGCGTGCCCGTCGCTTAGAGATGATCGACATGGCAATATCGCGGACGTTGCCGACATAATCACCATGACTGCTTGCCATGGTCTATAGCGTCTACGCATCATCGGATTCTCACCTGGTTGTAGAGATTTTGAAGCCCGGCAAACGGTCGTCCGCTTAAAAGGGGACTGTCAAAGCCGATGCCGTCGCCATTGCGGCTGGATTGTTCATCGGTTAGACCACCGAGTTTACCACGCGGCCATTGAGTCTGGGAGCTGCACGTATTGCGATCCCGTTCGCATCGGACTGACTTCAACCTCAGAACGGCATCTCTTTCGATATCGCGGGCATCTGCTGAGGGCTGCCGCACGTATTGCGCTTGGCAAACTACAAAGACGCTTCGGTTTGCAACTTGAGTCAGATTCAAGCATCCAAAACTCGCTACGGACCAACGTGCTGTTAACCGATTCGAGTCCAGTCCCCGAGTCGTACTCTACTCAAACCATGGTCTCGTCGAGCTAGGTGCCGACGAAATCAACAAGTTACGTCGACCGGCACGAGTGCCATTTTACGAGTGGACGCCGGTTTCAGCCATTCCCGCGCCCGAAAGCAAACCAAACGGCCCACGATACGATCGGATGAAACTGGCTCACCACTACCAGTACTTGCTCGACTCTGGCGTCGTCAATACGCGAGCGGAACTGGCTCGGCATCTCGGTGTCAGCCGTGCTCGTGTAACCCAAGTGCTCAAACGACTCGATGTGATGACATGAGATCGGGCCAATCAATTTCGCCGGTTTGACAGGCTTCGGTAGTTTTCCGACACAAACATTTCGTGCCGCCTCACCACGTCGGCGTAAGTTTGCTTGTTCGCGACGCTGACGGTTTCTTCGGGGTCGCTGCAGTGGTCGTAGAGTTACTGTCAGACGACCGGATTGCTGTTGTCAGGCTCGCGCCACTCGACATCGCGGAAATCCAGTGTGCGAACTGAGTAAGCCATCACGTTTGGTTTTTTGCAGTTTACCGAGCGGGCATTGACGGTTGCTCGCCGCGGACCTAAGATGTCTGACATCTGATGTCTTAGTCTAAGGTGCTCTCCTATGAGCTTGAATATGAAACCGATTCCGCGGCGGTCGTCTGTGGATCAGGTTGTTGAGCGGATTCGGGACGTTATTACCGAACAAAAACTTTCCGCTGGCGAGCGGTTGCCCGGGGAGCTGGAACTTGTTGACCAGTTGCAGGTCAGTCGGCCTGTGCTGCGCGAGGCGCTGGCTCGGCTTCAGGGGCTGGGGCTGATTGAGATTCAGCGTGGGAACGGCACGTTTGTGGCCAGCCGGGAGCGCCTCGTCAACTGTGTTCAGTTGCTGCGGACGGCCGTCACTCTTGCGCCTCGGGAGTTGCTCTCCTATGCCGAACTGCGGGCGGCGGTCGAAGTGCAGGCCGTGCGTCAGGCTGCCGAGCGGGCGACCGACGAAGACGTCGCCGAGTTGAAGCAGATGTTGAAGGAACTCAATTCGGTGGATCGGCCGTATGAGGAGCTGCTCGAAATTGACTTCCGGTTTCACCGTCGCATTCTGCAGGCCGCCGGCAATGAGTTGATGCAGAACCTGATGGAAGTGATTTACGAGTTTGTCGTGACGCAGATGGCTCAAACCACTTCGTCACCGCGCGAGAACAAACTCGGACGCCGCCTGCATCGCGAGATCGTTGTCGCCATCGCGGATCATGACCCCGACGCCGCTGAACGGGCCATGCGGGAACACATGGAAGTTGTTCTCTCAAGGTTGAAGAAAGAGGCTCAGGTATGACGGTTCATCGAATGAGTTTCGCTCTCGTTTTTCTGGCGATCTGCTCATCCAGCCGGGCTGAAGAGACACGTGTTGATTTTGAAAAACAGATCGCGCCGATCTTTGCGCAGCACTGCATACGCTGTCACTTGCGGGGCAACAAGAAGGGTGACATCTCTCTGGCGACAATCGGTGATCTCAAAGCAAACGAGTATGTGATTGGTGGAGATGTTGTCGGCAGTTACCTGATCGAGCTTGTGACCGAGGTCGATAGTGAACCGCCTGCGATGCCGAAAGAGGGTAAGCCGCTGTCGGAACAGGAAGTCGCTCTGCTACGTCAGTGGATCGATCAAGGCGCAAAGTGGCCGAACGAGTTTGTTGTCAAGGAGAAGTCGAAAGCGGATGCATCATGGTGGGCGTATCAGCAACTCACGGTAGCTCGACACTCTGAGTCGAGTTCAAGCACACCCGACTTGGAGAGTCAGGCTACAACCATTGACGACTTCATCCTCGCAAAGCTTGCTGAACACAAGCTAAGCCCGAGCCCGCAAGCAGATCGTCGCACACTCATTCGACGTTTGTCGTTCGATCTGCACGGGCTTCCGCCGACGCCGGAAGCGGTCGAGGCGTTCGTTGATGACAACGACGCGAAAGCTTATGAAAACCTTGTCGATCGGATGCTGGAATCTCCGCATTATGGCGAACGGTTCGCACAACACTGGCTGGATATTGCTCATTACGCGGACACCCACGGTTTCGAACGCGACAAGCGGCGAGACAACGCATGGCGGTATCGCGATTATGTGATTCGCGCATTGAATGAAGACAGGCCGTACGACCGTTTCCTGCAGGAACAGATTGCTGGCGACGTACTCTGGCCGGACAACGAACAGGCTGTCATTGCGACCGGGTTTCTAGCGGCCGGACCGTGGGACTTTGTTGGACAGGTGGAAACAAAGAGCCCCGTGTTGCGACGGTCTGCGAGGTCACTCGATCTGGACGACATGGCGACGCAAGTCATGACCGCCGCGATGGCGATGACCATCAATTGCGCGAGGTGCCACGACCACAAGCTCGATCCGATTTCGCAGCGGGAGTATTACCAGTTGCGAGCCGTCTTCGCGGGAGTCAAACGTGAAGATCGAGTGGTCAGTGACGCGGCCCTTAAACAGTACGAGCTGCAGAAACAGGAACTGATCGCTCGACGTAACCGACTTGACTTTGAGAAAGGCCGGCTTGAAGGCGAGGGACTGAATCTCGCGGACATTGTCGGCGGCGGCAACGGACTTGGCACAGGCACATATCGCAATGCCATCGACGCGCGCAACGCCAAGGTGCAAACCCGCAACTTCGGCAACCTTGGCAATGTGGTAACGAATAAGTTCTCGCCATCCGCGTTTGAGTTCGTCGATGGCGTATTCATACCGGACGGAGACAACGGCAAGGCAAAGATTCCCGCCAGTTCCACGGGCATCACCATCACCGGTCTTCCAAAGACATCAGGCAACGCGTGGGACATGATTCGCAACGGCCCGGTCGCCAGCCAGCATTCGCCTGAATTGGATGGAATCGACTTCACAAGAGATGGGCACAACCTGCTGGGCCTGCACGCAAATGCCGGGATCACGTTTGATGTAGCGGCGATGCGCAAAGTAGCTCGACTCTCTGAGTCGAGTAATAAAAGAAGCCCCGACTCAGAGAGTCAGGCTACGCTACATTTTACGGCCAGCGTCGGCTACTTCGGCGTGGTGGGAAACAACTTTGCCGACGCGTGGGTGTTCGTGGATGGTCGGAAGGTGGCCGAATTCAAGAAGCTGCGGCGCGCTGATGGTTTGCAGAAGATCGACGTCGAACTGCCCGCGTCGGCTCGCTTTCTCACGCTGGTTTCGACTGATGGCGGTAACGGGTACGGCATGGATCAGATCGGCTTCGGCGATCCACAGATGAAACTGTCAGCGCCGCCGACGCTGACGGATGAAACACGCAAGCGACTCGCGGAAGTCAAAACCCAACGCGAGAAGATCGGGAAAGCTCTTGAGACGCTCGGCCCACCGCCGCGTTTCTATGGAGTCGTCGCAGAGAAAAGCGACACAGAGAAGTCCGTTCCGGAAGTGCGACTGCTGACACGTGGCAACCCGGAATCTCCGAGTGGTGACGCGCTGACTCCCGCAGCATTCTCGTCGTTGGCGATGCTCGAATCCGAGTTGGGAACGTCAGAAACCAGTGAAGGAGAACGGCGAGCGGCATTAGGCCGGTGGATCACGCATCCGGAAAACCCGCTCGTCCGTCGAGTCATCGTCAATCGTTTGTGGCAATGGCACTTCGGTACGGGGCTGGTCGATACGCCCAGCGATTTCGGATATGGCGGCGGCCGGCCTTCGCATCCGAAGTTGCTGGACTGGCTCGCTGAAGAACTGGCGAAGCGGAACTGGTCGATCAAGGCCCTGCATCGGCTGATCGTCACAAGTGAAGCTTATAAGCAGAGTAGTCGTAGCCGGTTTCGTGAGAATTCGGACAAGCTCGGTGACGAAGGACTGAATTCTCACGAATCCACCTACTCGCGCGCGACTGAGATCGACGCCGACAACCGTTTGCTTTGGCGACAGAATCCACGACGCATCGAAGCCGAGGCAATCCGCGATTCCGTGTTGTTTGTCAGCGGCAAACTGAATCCCAAACGCGCTGGTCCCGGTTTCGAAGATTTCAAATATCAGGATGCCTACGCCCCCATCTACACCTACGTCATCGCCGACGAGCCGGCTCTGTGGCGGCGCAGCATTTATCGCTACATCGTTCGCACGACGCCTGACCGCTTTCTCACGACGCTCGATTGTCCAGACCCGGCCAACTTCACTCCGAAGAGGCTTACAACCACGACGCCTCTGCAATCGCTTGCGCTTTACAACAACGACTTCATGCTCCGGCAGGCTCGATACTTCGCCGAACGACTGAAAGAGGAGTCCGGAAACGACGCGAACGCTCAGGTCGGACGAGCTTTTGCATTGGCTTTCGGACGACAACCGTCCCCACAGGAATCACGACTCGCAATCGACTTTGAGAAGCAGCAAGGACTGTTTGCACTGTGTCGATCCCTGTTTAACTCCAACGAGTTCGTCTATGTCGATTGAAAATCATCCTGCACACAGCGCCTCAACGTATTTTATGACAAAACGACTTTTGCGCAAGAATGTATTGCTACTGGTCTTGGTATGGTCGTGCGCATCTCTCCAGGCCGCGGAGCTACGGTTCGCAAAGATCTTTACCGATCATTGCGTTCTTCAGCGTGACATGCCGGTTCCTGTATGGGGCTGGTCGGAGCCGGGTGCCAAGGTCATGGTCGGGTTTGCCGGTCAGAAGGAATCGTCTACTGCCGACAACTCCGGCAGGTGGCTGATCAAACTGCAACCTATGAGGGCCAGCGCGGAGTCACGGGAACTGACGGTAACTTCCGTCGATAAGAAGGTAACGCTGAAGGATGTGCTCGTTGGTGAAGTGTGGCTGGCGAGCGGGCAGTCGAACATGGGCCTGGCGATCTCCAAAGCAAAAGGTGGAAGGGAGGCCGTTGCGAATGCCGATCTGCCTCGACTGCGCATGTTCCGCGTGAAGCAGAATCCGATGTACGAACCGGGAGCCGATGTGGACGGTGACTGGTTCGCCTGTTCGCCAAACGCCTTCAAAGAGGGTCGCGATTTTTCCGCGGTCGCGTTCTTTTTCGGCCAGGAACTGTTGAATTCACAGGACTGTCCGATCGGCCTGATTGGTTCCTACGTCGGTGGTTCGCCGGTTGAAGCATGGATGAGCACCGAAGCTCTGACGGCCTTTCCTGTCAGGCGTGGCGTGCGCACTGAAACGTGGAAAAGGCTTTACGCCTTCCGGCAGGCGCGCGACGGGATGGCGAAAGCCATGGCCGATCACGGGCCGAAGTTAGCTGCGTGGGAAGCGGAACTCGCCGCCCGAAACCAAGCGCACCGCAATGCGTTAACAGCCTGGAAAGAGGCGGCCGCAAAAGCCCGCGAAGCAAAGCAGGAGCCGCCTCCGCGGCCTCAACCCGCGCCGGTTTCGCGACGTCCTCTGGAGCCAAACCGCTATCCTCACCATGCGACGGTGCTCTTCCGAGGAATGATCGAGCCACTGATTCCCTACGGCATGCGAGGTGCAATCTGGTACCAGGGTGAGGCGAATTGTTACCCACGGCGAGCCGAGGAATACGCGACGTCGTTCCCGCTGATGATTGCGGATTGGCGTGAGCGCTGGGGACAGGGCGATTTTCCGTTTCTGTTTGTGCAGTTACCGAATTTTGCGAAGGCAAAGAATGATTGGATGACATTGCGTGAATCGCAGCGTCTGGTGGCAGGCAGCGTTCCGAACGCGGCAATGGTGGTCACGATCGATGTCGGCGATCCGAACGATCTGCATGCAGCTGACAAGAAACCGGTGGCGGATCGGCTGGCGCTACTGGCTCGCGTCGAGGTTTATGGTGAGGATGCGATTGCGAGTGGCCCAATGATTGAATCGGCAAAGCGGATGGACGATGGCCGAACGCGATTGACTTTCCGCCACCCCCAACCGGGACTTCAGAGCGGGGCCACGGGCGGTGCGAAGCTCGGCGGATTCGAGCTGGCCGGCGAGGATGGGGTCTTCGTGCCCGCACAGGCCGGCATCCAGGGCGGAAGCGTGGTCGTTTGGCGCGACGACGTTGAGACTCATCACGTGCGTTACGCCTGGGCGCCGAATCCGTTTCCTGCCGCGAGTCTCTACAACCGCAGAGGATTACCCGCCTCGCCGTTTATTATCAAAGTCGAGTAGCTAATAAAGCCGTACCTCAAACCCGGCAAGTTCGAAGGTTGAATGAATTGATGAGATACACCATTCGATTACTCCTTCTCATCATCGCTCCGTGTGCGTCCACCGACGCGGCGGACTTGCGTTTTGCAAAGATCTTTACGGATCATTGCGTGCTGCAGCGCGAGATGTCCGTGCCCGTATGGGGATGGGCAGAACCGGATTCGCAGGTGATGCTCGAGTTTGCCGGTCAGACGAAATCAGCGACGGCTAACAGGATGGGCAAATGGCTGGTCCGGCTCGATCCGATGAAAGCCAGTACGGAATCGCGGGCACTGACGGTAACTTCCGTCGATGAGAAGGTGACGCTGAAGGATGTGCTCGTCGGCGAAGTTTGGCTCGCCAGCGGTCAGTCGAACATGGGATTCAGTATCCCCCAATCCACCCACGCCGAAGAGGCTCGCAAGGTCATTCCTCACACCCAACTCCGTCGGTTTAAAGTCGGATCCTGGCTGGCCGATGAACCACTGGAAGACATTGGTGCCGAAGGTGCATTCCAGGATAAGAAATGGCGAATGGGTGATACAGCCCAGTGGCGTGTCGTTGATAATGAAAGATACGGGCTGGACTACATCAGTGCCGTTGGAGCGTGGTTTGCTCATGGACTTCGGGTTTCTCAGGGCGTCCCTGTAGGTCTGATCGAATCGCACTTTGGCGGCTCAATGATCTATCCCTGGATGCCGATTGAAACCCTGGAAAGCCATCCTGAATACCGGCGTGATATTTTAACCGTCTACCAGAAGCAAAAACTGGAGTGGCAGCAAAAGTATCGTGAATGGGAAGCTGATCCGAATCGCAATCCCAACAGTCCACCCACCGAGCCATGGCGCCCCGCTTGTCTATACAACGGTCAAATTTCTTCGTTCGCTCCTTTTGCGATGCGCGGAGTGGTCTGGTACCAGGGCGAATCCAGCCAGGGCAGAGCCGAATCCTACCGCAGACTGTTGCCCGATATGGTTACCGCGTGGCGCAAAGCCTTCCAAAAAAAAGATCTGGCATTTCTCGCCGTCCAACTACCGGCTTATGGAAAAGTTCGCGAATGGCGCTCCAGCCCCTTCGCGGAAATGCGGGAATCGGTTTCTCTACTGGAAACAATGCTGCCACACACCGCGTCGGTCGTCTCCACCGATTGCGGTCTGCCGGATGAAATTCACCCGCCGCTCAAGAAACCGATCGCGCAACGCCTGGCCCTGGCGGCGCGAGCCAAGGTTTACGGAGAAACCGATCTCGTCTGGAGTGGGCCGACCTTCCGCAGAACTGAATTTCACCCTAACGGAGCCACCGTTCGTTTCGACCACGTCGGTTCCGGGCTCGTAGCGAAGGACGGCCCGTTGGTCGGTTTTGCCCTCGCAGGTTTGGATCAACAATTCCACGCAGCGACCGGAACAATCGTCGGCGACACCGTGGAGTTGCAATGTGACGCGGTAATTGAGCCGGTTGCGGTGCGCTACGCCTGGCAGGATTCGCCGATCGCGAATGTGTGGAACGCCGACGGCCTCCCCACAGGCACGTTTCGCAGCGATATTTGGAAGCTGCAGACCCAGGCAATCATCAGGGATCCCCTGGTATTAAAAGAGGGCGGAACAAAAGAGAAGCCCGCCATTTTTGACGGCCACGGCATGACAATCGATCTCGGCATCGAAGTGACCGATCACAAGTGGCTGGAGGAGGGCGATATCTGGACATCTCAACCGGACCTGCTTGCAATCCACGGACTAAAACCACGCATCGCCGCCCAGACTGCTGGTCTATTCGTGGAAGGAATACCGATCACCATCCCGCGAGATATAGAAACCGAAAAACAGTTTGGCAAAGAAAGGAGCTCGCGTTGCTACTTTCCATCCGACCAGCTTGAACCGGGCCAAATGGGCTACAAAGACGACGGCAGTCTCTACTTCCGCTGGCCCAAGGGAGTATCCCCCAACGTCACCAACCACCCAGACCCTGCAACCGCAGCCCACTACAGAAGAGCACGTAAGAAACTCTACCTGCCTCCCAAAGCCGGCACCAACTGCGTCTCCATCGCCTGTTCCCACATCACCATCCGCAACCTGACCGTGATCCACGCCGGCAACGACGGGTTCAACATCCACGGCCATCGCAAAGGCATCCGTCTGGAAAACGTCCGAGCCTTATCCAACGCCGACGAAGGCATCAGCGCCCACGAAACGGTCGAGATGCAAGTCGTCCGAGCCGAGGTCGCATGGAACGGCTCCGCAGCCGGCGGCGTCGCGGACGTCAACGACAGCATCACCAGCTACCGCGACTGCATCATTCACGACAACGCCGGCGCTGCGTTCTATTTCAGCGGCAATTCGCATTCGGTGACGGACACACTCATATTCAATGAGTCAAAAGACTTCTCGGTTCAGCGCGGCACAGAAGTGAAGCAGGAGCGAATCGAGTGGCGAGGCTCACCATGATGCTCACACAAAGGCACGAAGACACAAAAAGTTCCACGACATGAACAACAAACAATCATTCGCACGACTGCGTGGCTTTGTGCCTTCGTGCGAAAACCATTCTCGCCGCGAGTTTCTCCAAACGGCAGGCGGCGGACTTGGCGGCCTCGCGTTGACAGCGATGCTGGCCGGCGAAGGACGCGCGCAGTCGCATCATGCTCCGAAGGCGAAACGCGTTATCCAGATCTTCTGTCCCGGAGGAATGAGTCAGGTTGACACCTACGATTACAAGCCGGAACTCGAAAAGCGGAACGGGACGCCATTCGATCCCGATGGGAAACTGCAGTTCTTTGCATCCAAGCCGGGCAACTGTCGCGGCAGTCATTGGAGATTTCGACAGCATGGCCAGTCCGGTTTATGGATGAGCGATCTGTTTCCGAAACTGGCGACGTGCGTCGACGATATGGCGTTCATTTACTCGATGCACAGCAAGACCGCGCTGCACGGTCCGGCGTGTTTCATGATGAATACCGGATTCACACTGCCCGGCTTCCCCAGCATGGGATCGTGGGTCACGTATGGACTTGGCAGCGAAGCCGACGACCTGCCGGCGTTTGTTGTTCTGCCCGATCCTCGCGGACTTCCGCCCGGTGGCATCATCAACTGGGGAGCCGGCTTTCTGCCCGCAGAGCATCAGGCCACGACGCTCGACACAACGAATCCGAAACAGCCGATCGCTGACCTGTTTCCACCCGATGGTGTTCCGGAAATCACGCCGGAAACGGATCAGTCGGGGTTGAACTTTCTACAGGAGCTCAACCATCTGCATCGGGAAACTCGTAGCGGCAACAGCGAACTCGACGCCCGTATCAAGGCGTATGAAATGGCGGCCCGTCTGCAGCTCAGCGCTCCCGAAGCGACCGACCTGAGCAAAGAGACCGCTGCGACAAAACAACTCTACAACATCGACCACGCCGAAATCGGCCCGTTCGGACGACAGTGTTTACTGGCAAGGCGGCTCGCACAGCGCGGCGTTCGTTTCGTGCAGATCTATTGTGGAGCAGAAAACACGACGGCCAGAAAAATTCGCCCGAACTGGGACAGCCATGAAGATCTGACTCGCGACCACGGCTATTGGGGAGCCGTGCTTGATACCGGCGCATCAGCGCTGCTCAAAGACCTGAAGCAACAGGGAATGCTCGACGACACGCTGGTCATCTGCACGACGGAGTTTGGTCGTCAGCCAGGCGCTCAGGGTGGAGCGGCAAAAGGCCGCGACCACAACGCCGGAGCGTTCACGGCATGGCTTGCCGGCGGCGGTATCAAAGGCGGAGTCGGTTACGGGGCAAGCGATGAACTCGGTTACAAGGCTGTCGAGCATCCGACCTACAGTTACGACCTGCACGCAACGGCTCTGCACCTGCTGGGCGTCGATCACACGCGGCTGAAGTTCTATCACAACGGCATTGAACGACGGTTGACCGACGTACATGGCCATGTAATCGAAGAGGTGTTGGCATGAGAGGAACCCTCACAGTCCTCGCTTTCCTGCTGGCGAGCCACAGCTGGCAGCTTCGGATGGTCAGACGTCTGCTGAATACGGCTTGTCGCTGTCGCTGGCGTTTGCCGCTTTGGCCGTGGGATGCTGGCTGAGTTTCGTGGTTTTCTGGTAACCTTTTCTGACCATGATGAAAGTTAGTCTGCCGCTCGTCTGGGTCCTTTCCGTTACGCCTGCCCACTGGCAGTCGGAACCGACAGGCACGACAGCAACAACCATGTGCCGATCAGGATCAGGGCCATGAAGACCCACCGGGTGAATCGTTCCGTCGCGACATCGCGCGTAAACCGCTGGCCGATGACTGTCGCCAGAATAATGAATGGCGAGGCGACAAGGAACTGTCGAAGAATACTGTTCGTCAGTAGACCTTCGGCGCCGTGCCATGTCAGCGTCCAGACGCTGCCCAGCAGACAGTACCCCTGCAGCGATGCGCGGAACTGTTGAGGTGACCAGCGTCGAAGAGTTCCATAGATGACGAGCGGTGGGCCTGAGGTGTTGTAGGCTCCGCCCAACAGTCCCGCCAGAATTCCGAACAGTGGGGCAGATCGATCCGTTTTCAGAATGAACCGATGCGGATGCCACAGCGACCATGCGGAGAATCCGACGACGACCGTGCCGAGAATTGCTTTTAGGATTCGGTCATCGCCGGTCTGGAGAAACTTCACACCGAATGGGATGGCGATAAGGCCTGAAACTGTCAGTACCGTGGTCGACGTAAACTCGATATGGCGCCATTCCCGCACCAGGATTACTATTGAGATTAACAGCGCAGCCAGAGCAACCAGGGGAGCGGCCGTTGTCGGAGGCACAATCAATGCCAGCAGCGGCATGGCAATCAATGCGTCGCCGAAACCAAAGGCGCCGCGTACGAATCCGGCAAGGACAATACTCATAATTGCCAGCACTTCGTTCATTGCACAACACCGTCAGCGACGTCCGGGGCAACATCGAACGAATTTCCGTTCAAATGAATATCTGAGTTAGATCTTTTCGCGGAAATGGACATCCCACCTTCCGTTGTGCGTGTGGTGCGACAGTTGGAAATTGTGGTGTCGCTGGTATTACGCAGGACGATTCCTGAATCACAGTCGGAAAGGTTCAAGGCATTCAGTACGAAACCGCTGCACTGATCCAGGATTACAGCTCCATCTTTTGTCGAAAATCGATGCAGCGTGGATGACGACAGAATGCAGTCAGTGCATTTTGTGAATGAGATGGTGCCTGGGCGGATGAACTGTCGGGGGTTGAACGTGTTCCCGTTTACCACCACGCGCTGGGAATTGGCCACACGAAGATTGTGTGGTTTGGGGGCAAAGAAGTTGTTTGAATTGATGGCGACGTCGTGAGCATAGTTGACGTCGACGGAAACTGTCGTATCACTCAGTACGTTGCCCGAAATGGTGACGGAGTTAATGGGATAGATTTGCTTTCCGGCCAGTCGGATGTTTGCACCGCCAGGAGCCGTGGTCTTTTCTTCAGAGCCGGAGTAGTTGGCCGAATGCTGAATCGTACAGCCGGTGATCGAGATTTCTGCAATGGACTTGGAACGGTCGTCCGCTGATCCTGATACGTCAATCAGGATGTTTGCCGTCTTCGTGGGTGTTTCGTCGTCCGGCATATTGCCTTCAATGTCGCAGCCGGTCACCTGCAGATTGCGGACGTTGCCGTCCCGAACCACAATGCCGCCACTGCGGTTATAGGAAATGTGCGAATTGCTGACGTTGATTTGATGGAGATTCACATCGTCCAGAAACACGCCAACGCCTGAGTTTTCGTAGAGATGACAGTCGGACACCGTGACATTGCGATTGCGATCGACCAAATGTATGCCGTGACGACACCAGCGGACGGCGGTCTGCGTGATCGTTGGCTCGACGGTTCTCACCAATTCGATGCCGTCGGCCAGCGGATGGGCTCCCAGAATTTCAATCCCCGCTATGATCGGCATCCGTTCATTCCATGTGGCGGGTTTGAAACTGCGTGGAGACGCCGTTCCTTCGTGACTTCCGATGAATCGCAGTGCCGGCCCGGGGCCACTCATTACGATCGTCGCTCCGCCCGTGGCTTTCGCGACAGCGGCACCAATTCTGGCCAGATCGAAGACGAGTGGTTTTGTTATGCGAAAATGCTTGGCCCCTGCCAACACCAGGTTGCCGTTGTTGGTGTCAATCTGCCGTTGCAGCTGAGACGTGACATCCGGCAGCGAATCCAGATTGGGGATCTGCTGTCGGGTGCGATCTTCCTGCGCTCTGCATACCTGTAAAAGAGAGAGTGCGAGTAAAACGATACGAAGGAGCGACGTCATAATTCAGTTCCGGTTGTTCAGTGACTGCAGGTAATAGGCAGGAGGTGCCGACTGTTTGCGAGGGGCCGCGACTTCCAGGTTCCGGCTGG
>JAQWLN010000034.1 GCA_029247265.1 Fuerstiella sp. | reverse complement strand
GCTGCTGAAGATGAGTCGCTCGATGACAGACTTGCTGAGCTGCGCAAGAAACATGGGCGTGCACCCAATATCATTCACATCATGTGGGACGACACAGCCTTCGGCGATGTCGGCATTCCGGCGATTCAGCAGATTCGTGGTTTACGAACTCCCCATCTGAATGAAATGGCAAGGCAAGGCATTCTGTTTACTCGCATGTACACCGAAGTGGGCTGCACGCCCAGCCGAGCCGCGTGTATCACCTGCCGACCTGCGTGGCAGAAGGGTCGCGACCCCTGGTTATTCCTCAAGTTCGCTGACCTGGATTCGTGGGATCATGCAACATGAATACGGCGTCCGCCCCGACGAAATTGAATGGGTCGTTTCCGCAAAGGATTCGGGAGCCGCGGCGACCGGAAGTGTGTCAAAGTTCGAAGACGTATTGCCCGAAGGCATCTCGATCAAAAACGGTCCCAAAGGAAAAGACGAATCGGATCTGCTTGTCGATGGTGATGTGGACGCCCTGTTTGACCCCAACGAGCCGAGGGCTTTTCAGCAAGGTCATCCCAAAGTTGCCAGGCTATTCCCCGACTCTCGTACGACGGAGCGTACTTACTACGCAAAGACGGGAATCTTTCCGATCATGCACACCGTCGCCGTTCGCAATGATGTGGTTCGGCAGCACCCCTGGTTAACAAAGGCAGTGTTCGATGCTTATTCGCAGGCCAAACAACTGGCATACGACGCCATCAAAACGAGTGCCTTCTACATGACGTCGCTGCCCTGGATCGCGCAGGAGGCTGAGTCAACGCGCGAACTGATGGGCGACAACTACTGGCCCTACGGCATCGAAGCCAACCACAAGACGCTGGAAGCGATACTTCAGTACGCCCATGAACATGGACTGGCGAAACGAAAGCTGACGATCGAGGAGCTGTTTCATCCTGCTACACTTGAGCTAAATGAAGGTCAGCCCACGAGCAGGAACGGTTTACAAAAATGAGTGACCAGCTCTACAGCAGATTTCGCTGACGCATGGCCGCGGTTCACGTGCCTTGATAGCAGAACGGATGCCCCACGAGCCAGAACCGGTTCCGTCATTTCGTAAACTGATCTAGAGGTTCGGTAAGGTTGGTCGGGGTGGTGGTGGTCTCCTCACTGTCGGGGTTTTCGGTGGCGGTGGCGGAGGGACGTACCGTTGGTTCAATTGAACACCAAAGCCGTCACGCAGTTCTCGTGCTGCCATCAACGACCATGGTGTTTTGGGGTTGTCGTCGATACATCGTTGCAGGACTCTTTTGGCGATCGCCGTTCGCTGTTCAGAAATGGAGACTCCGCGAAGCCGATCGGTTGCGGTCAGCCAGACGTAATTCGTGTTGTTATTCAGGCTGTTGATATTGTCGAGCACCGCATTCGTGGTGATCAGATACTCACGCAACCGAACGCTTATCGCCAACAGGCGTCCAATGTTAAGGTCACACCATGCTCGCCAGCGTTTGAAATCCTCCATCCTGTAAAGCTGTTCAAGCAGCGTGTCATTCACGTCGACTTCCAGCGCCCTGAGGTCCGTGTCGACGGCGCTATCTTCGTCGTGCTGCGGACGGGACTGAGAATTTTGTTCGATTTTTTTGGAGGACTCATTCTTTGGTGGCCCCGGATCTTCTGAGCCTGATGGTGCGTCTTTCGTTCTGCGCTCCGGCGTAGAGTCATCTGTTCGAGTACGATACTCAGTCTGAGGTCGAAAGGCGGGGCGACTTACGGCTGCAGCGAACACCGACAGGGGCTTTTCCACGTCCTGAGCAGTCGCGTAGGCTCTGTCGACAGCGGGTCTGAGTTTGTTCGGCAGGGTTGTGCGGCGAAACTGCACTGGCTGTTCCCCGGAGTTCCTGTGTCGAAAGGTGATGGGAGGCTGACTGTATCTCGTTACCTTAGATTTCCACGTTTCCGCAGCAGAAGCGAGCACGATCTGTCTGAGCGGTTGGCGTTGAAGCATGAATTCGATTTCGGCGACAGACCGATAATCGGGAAGATAGTCTCGCACCTGTTCCAGCGAAAACGGGGAACGATCGGCCGGGCGATCGTAAATGGTATACAGGCCACCGGTTTGTCGAGACAGTCGGGTCAGTGCATACGGGCTGAATCCGCTCAGCAGCGACTCGAAATTGGAACCGCCGTACCGTCCTGAACTTCCAGGCCACGAACCACGGAACGATTCGTCATAGGTTGACGGAACGCCTCGGTACCAGAACCCAAGTGACAGTTTCTGAGGAAAGGATGAATCCGGGCCACGGTGGACGGGCAATTGATAATACCTGTTGTCAGCCGGATGCAAAAACGCCATATGTCCCTTCTGAGCTCCCAGCACCGCCGACGGTCCAATGGCATCAACCCGTTCATTGGCCTGAAGACATTTTTGAGTCGTGCGTTCCAGACGCAGGTAATCGTCGCCCGATTCGTCCGTCCACAGCACAAGCAGTTTTTGGCGTTCCCTGCCTCGCATCCAGCGGCTTGAGTTGAACAGGTTATCCACACACCACTCGACCGCCTGAAATGTGTTTTAAATTCCGGATGGATCAGCCGGAAGGCCGTAGATCGATCGAGAAACCAGCTGCGATTTGATGGTTGAATCCTGAATGAGTGTGACGTCGTCACCAAATGCGACCACGTAGTGCATCATTTTTGAAGACTTGTCCCGCTCGATTTCATTCAGCGTGCCATGCAGTTTTTGGGCAAGGGCTTTGATGTCCAGCTGCATGCTGAGCGATTGGTCCAGCATCCAGACGACAATGGCGTCGCCGTCGGAAGAAATTGACCGCAGATCACCGTGAAGAGCCGACGCGATGGCCTCGGTTCCACGGGCTTCGGCTACTCGGGTTTTGCCACGGTGTTGATGGATGGGCAGAGCCGACATCAGGATTGGTACTTCAGCCATCAGCACCTCATCCGTCAGGTGGTTGAGCGTGTGCATTACCGGTTTAGGCACAGGAGGCTGCAGACGAACGCGGACGTTGGCGGTGGTTACAGGCGTCGGTGGCAGAGCGTTCCGTGCGGCGACTGCCATGGACGCATTCGGCAGGGCCGCGTCTGAGTCCGCGGTGACTTCGAACTCTGTTTCCTTAAAATCCGCTTGAGCGTTTTCGGAAGTCGGTGTGAACGACGCATCGATGGTGGCAACGGTCACGCCTTCGGTCAGAATGGGTAGGATCCACATTCCAAGTAGTAGCAGGATTACGGCATGGATGCCGAGCGACGACAGAAATGGAATCACGCGCCGTAGGGCGTCCGATTGAAACCACGGCATCGACCGAAGCCAATCGGCCATTGACGGCGGTGGTGGTCTGGATTGATCGTCGAGCATGGAATCGGCAGACTCCTGCGAAATCGATGACGTTCACGAAGCGTCACACCGATAGTGTACGTCGCGGACACAGGTGTGTCACGTGATTCGTTCGCCTGACTTGTCGGCCGTGTCCGGACTGCACGGACGGACGAAACGATTGCAGTCGCTGTGTGAGAGGCCGTCGTGAAACCGGCCGTGACTCAACGACTGCGTGGCGAACGCGAGAGTTCCCGGAGCACGGCAGAGTGAAGTGACCTGACCTGACCACACGCCGTACGGTTCGACCGCCGGCAATTTCGGCCCCGGAATTCAACCATTCAAGACAATCAGAAACCGCCCCATTCTGATACGTTCGTCTTGTGCCACCCTCCATTCAAAGCACAAAGCGGCTGAGATCTTCATCTTTGCGGATGTCGTCGAGTTTGCCATTTACGTAGGATTCGTCAACAACGACTGTCTTGCGACCACAGTCCGGAGCTTCGTAGCTGACGTCTTCCAGCAGACGTTCCATGATCGTCTGCAGACGCCGAGCTCCAATGTTCTGAGTCGTCTGATTCACAAAGAATGCGACCTCCGCGATCGCCAGCAGACCATCTTCGGTGTACTCAACCGTAATCCCATCGACAGCAAGTAATTCGCCGTACTGCCGCGTAATGGAACCGGACGGTTCCGTCAGTATTCGTACGAAATCGTCTTTTGTGAGATCGCTCAGTTCGACGCGAATGGGAAATCGCCCCTGCAGTTCCGGCATCAGGTCGGACGGCCGAGCACGATGGAACGCGCCGGCGGCGATGAACATTATTTTCTCAGTCGATACCGATCCGTACCGTGTCTGAACGGTTGTACCTTCGACAATCGGAAGCAAATCGCGCTGCACGCCCTGGCGACTGACGTCGGCAGATCTGCTGCCTTCGCCGCTGCTGCAGACTTTGTCGATCTCGTCGATGAAGACGATGCCCGTTTCTTCGGCGAGATGAATGGCTTCCTCCTGAATACTGTCCTTGTCGAGTAAGGCTTCCACCTCGTGCTCATGCAGGACTCGCCGGGCATCAGCCACCGTAAGTCTTCGTGACGTATTCTGTTTGGGCATCATTTTTTCCAGCATGCCCTGCAGATCCATATCCATCTGCTCCATGCCGCCCATGTTGGTGAGGACCTGCACGGGCGAGTTTCGCTGTTCCGTGGACAGTTCCACCATCCGATCTTCCAGCTTTCCGTCTCGCAGCATGTCTCGGAATTTCTCAACTGTTCGCAGATGTTTGGCGTGTTGCGATTCGGAGTCGTCTGCGTCATCGTCGGCTGATGGAAATGAGGGTGACGGCTCGAACGGAACTAATAGTTCCAGCAGACTGTCCTCGACGCCACGTTCAGCAGCTTCTTCGACGTCGGCACGTTTGGCTGTGCGGACAAGTCCGATGGCGGCTTCGACAAGATCGCGGATGACGCTTTCCACGTCGCGACCGTAATAGCCCACTTCGGTGTATTTGGTGGCCTCGACCTTGACGAACGGCGCGCTGGTCAGCTTAGCCAGCCGTCGCGTGATTTCTGTCTTGCCGACGCCCGTTGGGCCAATCATCAGAATGTTGCGCGGCGTTACTTCCTTACGCATTTCGTCCGAAAGATTCTGCCAGCGCCAGCGGTTTCTGAGGGCCACCGCGACCGCTCGCTTAGCGCTGTCCTGACCGACAATGTGTTCGCTTAGTTTTTCGACGACCTGATGAGGTGTCAACGGTGTCACGTTTTCAGACATGTTTCGGGACAGTGCAGAGTGGGTGTTCATGGGGGGAGAGAAAACCGGGTTGGCACGATTGGGACGCCTCCGGACCAAGAGCTACGTCAGTGAAGCCAACTCTTCGATGATGATGTTGGTGTTGGTGTAGATGTCAATTTCTGCAGCCACGGCCAGCGATTCACGCACGATCTGTTCTGCGGAAAGATCGGAATGTTTTGTTAACGCTTTGGCGGCAGACGTTGCGTAAGGACCGCCGGATCCAATGCCCACAACCCCGTCGGTGGGCTGAACGACGTCTCCCTGTCCGGTCAGCAGCAGCGAGATCTCTGCATCAGCGACGATCATCATGGCCTCAAGTTTTCGCAGTGCCCGGTCTGTGCGCCAGTCACGAGCCAACTCGGTTGCTGCCCTGGCGATGTTGCCTGGGTAGTCCTTCACTTTCTCCTCGAACCGTTCCATCAGGGCAAAGGCGTCTGCAGTCGATCCGGCAAAACCGACCAGCACCTTGCCGTCCAGCATCCGGCGGAGCTTTTTTGTGTCCGACTTCATGATGGTGTTACCGTAGGTCACCTGCCCGTCGGCTCCCAGGACAATCGTGCCTTTGTGGCGCACGGCAAGAACCGTTGTGGATCTCCACCGAGGTTTCTCAGCGTCTATATTTGGCATTTTTGTTGTCACGTTAGAGTTAGCGCACTTCTGACAGCGGACTTCTATCAGGTAAACGCCGAGACCTCAAACAGTTGTTCGGAGCGTTTGGCCAGTTGCACGCAATCACGGTGTTGTCGGGCCAACGCTAGCAGTCAGCGGCTGCCGGTATCACGGCGACGCATTCGACTTCGAATCGGAGTGAATCCGGCAAACAGCGGGTAATGGTCGTTCTAGCTGGAAAAGGGGCCGAGAAATAGTCTTTGTAGAGTTCGTTAAAGGCCGCCAGATCTTTGTCGTCTCGTACGTAATTGCGTGTCTGAACGACATGTGACAGATCACAGCCTGCAGCATTTAATACGGAATTCATGTTTTCCATGGATCTGCGAAACTCGCCTTCGAACGAATCGGAGACAATTTTCCCTGAGGCATCGACGGATGCCTGCCCCGACACGAAGACCAGATTGCCGACTACAACACAGGGACTGAAGGGAAGGTACGATGTTGGCGTGTTGTTTTCCTGCGGATACCGGACGGTGGGTGGTGTCATTTGAGGGCTTTCGGACTGGCGTGTTGTGCACAGCTTGCGCTTTGCTGGGCTGTGATCACAGAGATGCGGCTGCTGCAGATCAGCACGGCTGCGTGATAGCGTGCTGCGTCCTCGCGATCAAGATGACACACGGAGAAACGTGAGTTTCGTGGCATTCGGCCGCAAGGATAAGGACGACTCAGGGCGTCTGAGTGCCATCTCGTGGGGCTCACGGACAGCGGTTCGGGGCGATTTGCGCCTGGTCCGCTTGTTTCAAATTCTCAGCTCGCGTTCACTTCGTGCAGAGCCAGTGACAGTTGTCGCTGCAAAGGCAAACCGGCCGGGACGCAATGTTCACGGTGTTCTGGCTTTCTGCATTTCAGAGTCGCCGTATAATGATGTGTTCGCGTCCTGCAGCAGTCCAGCGATTCGCCATAAATTCGCAAAATTGAGTTTCCACGCGACACCTGACACATTACAAGGGTTGAACCGCTGTAATGTGTTCTACTGGAGTCGAATTGATGCGGACTGCGATTCTTTTTGCTATCACGCTGCTGTCGGGCCGCGTCGTCCAGGGACAACGCGGAGGCGGACTTCCCGCTCCGGGATCTGCATTGCCGGATGTGGTGGTGTACGACGAAGATGGGCGGGAGTTTTCGCTGAACGAATTGCGAGGCGAATATACGGTGCTCGTATTTGGCTGCCTGACCTGACCACCGTTTCTTAGAAACGTCCCCGGTCTGGAGACGGTCGAACGTGATTATTCAGGAAAAGGTGTCGGTTTCTATTACGTCTACAAGACACTCGCTCATCCGGAAAATAATCGGTATGTGTCTCCCGTGACACTGGATGAGCGTTTGCTGCATGTGGCGGAGGCGAAGGCGAAACTGGGAACTCGGATCAACTGGATCTGTGATTCCATGGACAACGTTCTCAAGCATGCGTTGGGAGACCGACCGAATTCAGAATTCGTGTTTGACCCCGACGGCAAACTTGTTGTTGCCCGTCAGTGGAGCAGTCCGGCTGAGCTTCGAGCGGATCTGGAAGAACTTGTCGGCGCTGTTCAACGTGAGACAACCGTTTCAGATTTGAATATGAAGCCGCTGGCTCCGCCAAAGACAGCTGTGACGGGCATTGTTCCGCGCGTGAAATTGCCTGGTCAGATGACGCCCGTGCTGACCGAACCGATAATGAACGATTCCAATGAACTCTTCTACGTAAAGTTGCGTGCCGAAGTTGATGCTGACTACTTTCGCACTGGAAGTGGCACGCTCTATCTTGGCTTCTTTCTGGACCCTCTGCACAAAGTTCATTGGAATAATAGGGCAATGCCCGTTGTATTTGAGGTTGAGAGCACCACTGGAATCATCGTGGCTGACGATTCGGGCGAAGGCCCGGACGTTCAGGTCGATGCAGACGCAGACCCACGTGAGTTCCTGCTCGATCTGTGCGACGTCAGTATTCACGAGCGTCATGAGCCGCACGAAATTTTGATCAATGTCAGGTATTTTGCGTGTGACGATGCAGAAACTTTCTGCAAGCCAGTGTCTCAGACTTATCGCATCACCCTTGAGCGCGATCGCGATGGAGGATCACGTCGATCAGCAGGCAGTCGTGGATCTCGGCCGTCGGGACCCGGCGGGTTTGCCGGTGGTCGTCCCGAATCTCGAATGGAGGAGATGACCCAGGAGATGCAGCAAAGAAGGCAGAGAAATATGCAGCAGCGACGAGGTCGTGCCCGAACTCGTTAGTCAGGCTTAGGGGAGTCGCACGAGCAACTCTCGATTGGAAACTGCGTTCAGGAATCCAGTTTGGGTTCTGTGCTTCCAGCGCCGTCCCGTTGGCGGACGACGCCATCGACCACGACGATTTTCTACCAGATCTTTCGGCTCAGCCCGTTTGTCAGTGTCTCGATATCGTTGACTGCAGCAACGACAACAGCGTTCGGCGGGCTCTGCGCATACAACGCATCTTTTTTCCAATCAGTGACAACATTCACTTCAGTAGTCAAGGTAGTGAGTCGGCAGATACGGCGTAAGAATTCGCAGTGGTGATGACTTTGTGGGCTTCGCTTTGGCATTCATCAGCTGTCTGAACGTCATGGATCTGCCTGCGTCTTTGTCTTCAATCGGTCGACTACCGTCGGCAGATATTTGCTGTCGATGCCCGGCATTTTCCGGCTCAACTTGGGGCCTTCGAAGTCCAGCAGTTCAAACTGCTGGAAATGCGTCATGTCTTCGGACCTGTTTCGAAAGATCGGCTCGGCCATTAGAAGCGATTCCGCCACGATCTGGGATTCTGCCAGTCGGACCATCTGGTTCAATGAGCGGTCGAAATAGACGACCGGATCAAGTGCAGGTGGTACAACTGTAGGATTTCCGCGCTCCGGCAGCAAAAACTCGGCCCTGATGTCCTGAGCATCGGCACCGCTGGGCAACGCAATTCTTACCAGGGCCGTTCTCGGCGCCAGCACGGATTCGCCGCATTGAATTCTTACCTCAACAGTGCTGACTTCGGGGATCTCCGAGACAATATCCAGAAAACTGTGCCCTTCCGCCTGTGTGACCTGGGACAGTGTCAGTCGAGGTGCGGTGCGGGAGGCACTTGTCAGATCGCAGCGAAGTGCTGCGCCGGGGTTGATAAACAGTGTATTCGACACAGAGCAGCGATCCGGTGCTGTCGACATTCTGATGCCATATTTGCCACCGGAAAAAACGCAGTTGTTCATGGAAATCACGTTGGTGATTTCCGTCGCAGCGACCCAGTACATGCAGCTGCCAGCATGAGTCGATGTGGGCATATTGATCACGCATCCAGTCATCGACAGTACGTCGCAGGTAGTGATCAATGCCGCCTGTCTGTCCAATGCGGAGCCCTCCGTTCTATTCACGAACAGCTGCACGTTGTCGATGATCACCTGTGCCGCTTCGACACGCCACGGGCTGTCTGGTTCAACGACAACAGACGCAGGAACGTCGCTGCTTGTTTCGATGTGCATCACGCCGGCAAACGACAGGTCGGCCGCCCGGTAGCTGCGGTTCGACTGCAATACGACCACACCCGCGGCGTCGGGCTGGGGCATGGTGTATGTGCCATCTGCGTCCGGCTGAATGCCATTTGCCAGTAAAACGGATGGAGATTCCGCGGACGCCGCCGCTGGTCGTTCGGCATCGACTGTGGTGTTTCCACGACTCAAAATCAGCGGGCTCGGCAGCAGACCTCGATGCACACCGAAGGAAATGAAACCACAGACCATAACGATTGCCGCCGTCACTGTGCCGATTCCACGAATGCCTGACGCGCCGGGTTTTGCGGACGTCGTTAGTTGGCTGATCTGCTGACAGTCCGGCAATCGTTGACAAAGGTTTCTGGTGGCTCGGCAACCGACTCCTGCATTTGACGTCCAGTGTTCGCTGGCTTCACCGAGTGACTGAGAACGCAGTTCCGGACTGCGTCGAGTAAAGTTGTGGATGGCTCGCGCCATCCAGTCCGGGCAGTCGGGGACCAGGTCACGGACGTTATCAACATCCCCCGCCTTTGCCTGGCTGAGTCGGGCGACCGGATCAGCGGACGGAAACACAGGGCGAGACGTGAGCAGCTGCCAGAGCACGCAACCCACAGCATAGATTTCTGACCGCGAGTCAGGACTGCAACCCGTGGCGATAAGTTCAGGCGCAATGGTTTCGATGTCACGCAGCGTGACGGACTCAGTAAACGATGTAAACGGTTGCTGCTGACGTGCTACGAACGGAGCAACCAGCACCGCTTTGCCGTCCGGACGCACCCTGACGTTTCGCAACACGATTTCTCCATGATGCAGCTCCTGTGATTCCAGCCATGTGATCGCATTCAGCAGTTGCCGGCCAATTTCCGCGACGACGGGCCAGGGAATTCGACCGCCTCGGATCAGCAGCTCGTCGGCGTTCCATCCAGGGACGAACTCACTGACCACGCTCGCCGGAGCAGACGGTTTAGATTCCGTTACGGTCAGTGGCAGCGAAATCGTATCCGGGCCGGAGACACCTGCCTGTTCGGCACGCTGTACCAGGGCTTCCATGGTGCGGGCGCAAGCTACTGTCGACTTTGAATCCGCGGCGGAGAGTCGGCGGACTGCGACTGTGTTGTAAGAATCGAGTTCTCTTCCGAGAAACGTGCTGTTCCCCAGTTGTCTGGTCAGCACGTATCGGCCAACTCGCAGCCGATGAGGGTCTGACGAATTCAGGATGTCAGCCTGCCACGGTGTGAGAACACGTCGCTGGGCCAAAGCGTCAATCCACACCGAGTCGAAATCGGGAAGATCGCGGCAGAGAAGTCGGACCGTGGGTTCACAGGCCGAAACTTCCTTTATGTCGCAGAGCTGCAGCTCAGATAACAGGTGCAGCAATTTGTCTGACGGCGATCGCATCCGTGCGCTGCCCTACCCGTGAATAGTGAATTGATTCTGATTCTGATTCGAATGATCGTGGAAATAGTCGGGGCGGGCAAGTCAGGTCCGGACGCAAACCAGGCACGGCAGACGTTCGCGACATGGTTCCGTGTGTTTTCCGAGCTCGAACGCCTCATTTATTTTTCAGAAGTGCTGCAATGAATGGGTTGATGTCGTGTTGATAGGTAAATGCTTCCTGTGCGCCGGGCTTCAGCAGCGTATCGTCAAAACGCTTGCCCAGTTTTCCGTCTTCTCCAAAGACGAGTACGGCAGGGATGGAGTTGAGGTTCAGCTCGTCGAAGATCTCAATCGAATCCTTAGAACTGAGGAAGTTGGGAAACGCGGCTTCGCGCTTCTGCAGAAACTTCTCCGCCCGGGCGCGGTAGTATTCCGGCGGTTTGGATTTAATGCCGATGTAGTCAATGTTGAAGCCGACGCAGACCACTTCTTTGGGGAATTTCTTCTGCAGTTTAACGAGTTCCGGAAACTCCTGCATACACGGGAGACATGATGTGGACCAAATGTCCACGACAACGATTTTTCCGGGATGCTTTGCGATCAAATCCACGACGTCCTTCCAGGTTCCCTCCTTCAGCGATATGGCTGCCTTGGTCGCACTGGCAGACTCCTTGTCTTCTGCCTGTAGCGCAGATGTTGCTGTTGTAAGAGAGACGGCTACGACGGTTGTTATCAGGAGATAGCGAAGCATTGGGCGGGACTTTCCGGGAGTGAAGAGGCAGGAGGCAACGACGGCACAACCCATCATATGAGAAATGACGCTCTGGAAAAGTCTGCTTTGGTGAAAGTTGGGCCGCGTTCATCGATGCTGGATGATGTCGTGTCAGGGCGACGTTACCATGTGGGCCCATCACCTGGCGGACACACAGTTCGACAGCGAATTTTCTATACTCCCGGCGGGTTTCTCTCTTGCGTCTTCTCCTGGCAATCGAATCTTCCTGCGATGAAACTTCCGCAGCTGTTGTTGCCGAGGACCGTCGAGTGCTGTCGAACGTCGTGGCGTCGCAGTTCGAACTTCACCAGGAATTCGGTGGTGTCGTTCCGGAAATTGCGTCTCGCGCTCACGTGCGACGGATCCTGCCCGTTCTGGACGAAGCATTGTCTCGTGCCAACTGTCGGTTGGGTGATCTTTCAGCCGTGGCTGTTACATCTGAACCCGGACTCGTGGGTTCACTGCTGGTCGGATTCACTGCAGCCAAGACATTAGCGATGAGTCTGAATGTACCGCTGCTGACTGTTAACCACATCGATGCCCACATTTATGCTTGCGGTATGGGCGGCGAGTCGGCTGTATATCCTTCGGTCGGATTCGTTGTCAGCGGTGGACACACAAATTTATACGACTGTCGCTCAGCAACGGACAGTCGGTTGTTTGCGGGGACCACTGATGACGCGGCTGGAGAGGCATTTGATAAGGTGGCCCGAATTCTGGGACTTCCCTATCCGGGCGGTCCGTCAATTCAGAAGGCAGCGGAGTCAGGAAACCCGACTGCCTACAAACTACCGCGGCCGATGATGCGCGCGGATCGAGTTGACTTTAGTTTCAGCGGGCTGAAGACAGCTGTCCTGTACAAGGCCAGAGGCTTACCCGGACCAGATCAATTGACAGAAACGCCTGTCGACATCGTGCCGGACCTTGCCGCTTCGTTCCAGCAGGCGGTCGTCGACGTGTTGGTTTTCAAATGCCGCCTGGCTTTGAAAAAGCTGAAGTACAAGCGGCTGTGCGTTGGTGGAGGGGTCGCCGCAAATCAGTTGTTTCGGGAACAGCTTACAGAAATGTGCAGGCGCCACAGCGTCGAATTGTTGATCGCGCCGCTGGAGTTGTGTACCGACAACGCGGCCATGGCGGCCATTGGATGGGAGTACCTGGAAAAGGGGCTGACCGCAGAGTTCGATGCCGACATTCTGCCTGGACTCGTTCGGCCGGCGAGAAAGCGACGTTAGAGCAGTTTTCGAAAACACACAGCACGTTCGGGCTCATGGGAAGCTCACACTGCAGGCCGGCAAGCGTTATTCGGGGCCATAACTCAGCGTAACACGCTGTAGTCTTTGCTGCTCGAGACTACTCCAGGTCTGTTCCGCGGCCCCGCTCAACAATCACCTTGATGGTCGCGTTCCGCTCGGCGATCTCGGGAGACAAAGAAATCCTTTTCTCCTGATCCGTGTTCTGGTATCGAATGACTTCCACTCTGGCTTTTCCAGTGATCACGCGTCCAAAGATGTATCGCACGTTGACTTCATATTCACCGGACGGTGCTTTGACGCAGACGTACTCTTCTGTGTGGCGTCCCTTTTTGCCTCCACTACTCTGCCGAATCAACATTCCGCCGTTAGACGTCAAGCGGTTTTTTCGCGAGCAACGCTGCTCGTTTGGTTCATTGACAATCAGGTCGATATCCGCGTCTCCGACCCAAGAGACTCGGATTCGCAGGTCGCGGCTGCGGGCTGAAGTTATTGCGTCTCGCGCCCTGCTGGCCATTTCGGGATCTCCAGCCGCGGTCAATTTCTGTTCAAGGTCCCTCAAAACAGTCATGGCTTCGGCATGTTCGTTTTCGAAACCGTCAGTCCACACCTGCTGCATGGTACCGATACGCGACCAGATGATCGCTTCGGGGTCCCTGCTGCCGTCCGCAACACGCCTGGCCAGTCCCCATGTAGCGGGTTGCCACGGGTTACGTTTTGCTGCTTCTCTACAGATCTTAATGGCCTGGTCATAGGCGCCGAAGCGTGCCATGTACGAAGCCGTGACCAGCATCTGGGCTTCATTACCGGCGGCGAAGTCGATTCGAGAGAGCAGGACCCGATCGATCTGAGTCTGTGGTCGCCCAGCCAGTTTCATTTCCATGGCCAGAACGTCGTACATCCACGTCTGAGCCTGATTGTTGCGGAGGGCGGATTCAATTCCTTCGATCGCGCTGTCGAAGTGCTTTCTATCGTGAAGCCTGCCGATGGCTGTTAACAGATCCTCGGAACCGAACTGCCCCGTCTTCAGAGCACTATCCCACGCAACGGGTAATGACTCATCGCTGCTGACAATCATTTCCAGCAGTTCCGTCGCTCGTTTTTCTGTTCGAGTCTTCCGGTCAGACCGCGAACTGGTCTTTGCGGGAGGCTGATACGAAACGAGTTGGTAGGGCGACCGCTTGTGGCGGACGCCCGACGTGGGCATGGGCTCTACTTCAGCAGTGGTTTTTTTTTGATGTGTTTCACAGTGTCCATCGAAATGCCATCTTTTGCGGCATTCTGCAGCATTTCTGTGACTTCCGGTGGCACGCTGAACTGGCCTCCACCGCCACCTCCGCCGAATCCACCACCCTGCTGACCTCCACCGCCACCGAATCCACCACCCTGCTGACCACCCTGCTGACCACCGAATCCTCCTCCACCTCCTCCTCCGCCGAGTTGAACCGGCGGAATCACAAGGTCGGCGACAGGATAGACACGGGTGACAAGGTTGTCGTCAGATTCAGCCTTGGCCAGTGTTGTGATCATGAAGACTTCGTTTTGGATCACGTAGGTCAGTTCCGGTTCGACGGTTTGCTCGAAGATAAGCTTCAGTGCATTTCCCAGGGTGATTCCTTCAAAGTTGATGTCCGTGACTGTGACATCTTCCAATGAGTTCAGCCCTTCAAGTTCGAACTCGGCCTTGTCTTCCCAGATCGTCATACGAAAGTCAGTGCCGGTTGATCCTCCATCGCCACCGTAGGTTGTTGTAAAGTACGTGGAGATCGTTTCCATGACTTCCTTCAGAGGTGTGTCGCCTGGGAAATCCAGCAACGGCACGGGCTTCTTAAGCATCTGCTGCAGCCATTTTTCAACTGGTTTTTCACTTCTTAAGTCGAAAGATTCGTACCGTGGCACACGGGTCAAGGTCAGAGCACGCCATACATCCGCTGGGGGATATTGAATTGGTGGCTCGTCCGGAAACGGAACGTGGGACAATTCCACCTGATAAAGGACAGCCAGAAATCGGTCATGTCGAAGATTGACAAGGCGGTAGGCCTTACTGAGTTGTCCAAGAGCTTCCGACATTACGAGCGCCTGTGTTGCGGGGCCGTTTCCCGGCTTCAGGTCCAGTGCTGTACGGGAAACCGTTTCGCCATTTTCGAAACCGTTACGGTCACCGTGGGCGGCTCGATCAAGCAGTCCACGAACCTGGTCAATCAGAATTGATAACCGAACTTCTTCCTGGTCCTGCTCCGCCAGAAGTTTTCGCTGAGCTTCCTGAACGGCTTCGTCTCGAGCAATGTGTTTGCTTTGTAATGCGTTGCTTTCCTGCAGATTCCGTACACTGCTCAGTGCGGCAATCACTCGTCTTTCCAATTCAGAACGAACGTCAGGGCTGATGTCGGACGATGCCTGAATTGTGTCCAACACGTCCTTCAGGATGTTTGTGGCGAAGTCGGGCTGATCGAAACTGATTCTGCGGGCGTCGTCGATGGCTGCGTTTGTCTGAGCAGAAAGAATCTGGGCCTCGAGCTGAAGTCTTGCTTCGACGTCGGAAAGGGGATCAGGATTTGATGCTGTCCCGGTGTCCTGCGGAGCGTTCGGCTCAACGCCGGCTGTCGGTGGTTGAGCGCCAGGCACTGTCAACGGTACCGCTGGTTCCTGTTGCAATGCCGTCAGGATTGCTTTCAGTTCTTCGTTCGAACTGTCCATTTCAGCTGCCCGCTCAGCAATCTTTGCTGCTTCACGAGTCTTGCCGCGGCGACTCAGATACTTACTGGCGGCGACTGAATCCTTCACGAATTTCGCAAACTGATTCGAACCGTCCGTCAGCATTTCAAGACTGGCAAGTGGAGCATTCACGCCATTGGACGTCCTGACGCATTCTACCAGGTGTCGGAGTTCCGGGCCACCTTCAGACTGCTGACAGACGTCGGAGCTCCATGATAGTTTCTCACCGGATTCGGTCAGGGCCGTTAACTTTGCGAAGGCGTTGATCTGTCCCGTGCCAAGGACGATACAGTGTCGGTCGGACCTCAGCATATGCGTTTTGCTTCCGACGGAACTGACAGAGAGGCCGTCCACGGCGAATGCCTGAACGCTCAACGGAGCAGTCTGAAGTGATGCTGCGGACCTGGCAGCGATGTCCAACGCTTTTCCATGATCGGGTGTTGTTACAGTGCCGCCCGTGAGATTTGCAAGAATCGCGGGCAATTCGCTGTCCGCGTTAGGGCCGATGACGAGCGAATGGATTGAAGTTCGATTTGCGACAAACTGTTTGGTCAGTTGGCTTAGCTCGTGCTGCTGAAGCGTATTGGCTGATGTCAATCCATCACCGATATACAGAACTGAAGTGGGTTCACCCACAGCGATATGATTTGCGAGTGTGCGTAGGGCGACTTGCAGGTTTGTCGTACCAAGCGGAGTCCGCATTGATAGTTTGTGCACAGCATCGTTGACGTTCTTTGAAGCGGTGCCAACGAATCCCTGTGTCAGGCTGTCGCACGACACATCGGCCGCGAAGATCTGTACTTCGCTTTTGGGTGAAAGTTTTGCCAGGACTTGTGAAACCATGCGAAGAGCAGATTCACGCACCTGTCCCGTCTGGCTGGCGGAAGTATCGATCACCAGAATGTGTCGGTTGACCTTCTCAACCTGTCCTTCCGGAGCCGTCACAGCCAGTGCAAAATACTGTTGTCCGTCAGCGTCTCCATATTGCTGAATCACGACAGGCGCCGAGGCGTCTGTGTCGGCAGGACACGGAGATATGGCGACGAGACCTGCAAGACTGCAAATACAGCATTGGAAGGCGGTAGTTCTCGAAAGCCGCATGAGGAAACCTTTCGGTGGACCGAATTCTGGCGGAGCATGGTTGGGCACGTGACGTCTGCATCCCAAAATGCAGAATCTGCGCAGTATCATATAACCGTCGTCGGATGGTTTAGAATTGAATTCCCTGCAAAAAAGCGATGTAGCCCGGTCTTTTGACAGAGTGGCTCCCTTCTAACAGGCAAGACGGCGTCTTGGGAAAAGTCACCAACTGGGGATTCCTTTGCGCCACTGATGCAATCCGATTCTTTGACGATCTTCAGGAACTTTTTAGGCGGCAGGCCACCAAATGCTGGATTCCACGGTGGAAAGTGCAACATTTTGCGGCTGCTGAAGCCTGAATGTGGTCGCCATGCACCCTCTGTTCCCAACGTTATGGCGCGATTCTGACGATTCTATCAAGACATAACGTCCGGCGTCTCGATGCTAGTGGGGCGGGTGTCACATTGGGGGTGGGTGTCACATTGATTGTTGAGCCCGAAGCTTCGTCGAAGTGATTCTTACGACAACGCCCGTCGCTGATGGGGAAACAGTTGTGCAGTTCGGGGGGGCGACGTTGAGAGCATTGTCGGCCAGTTTGGGCTTTCTGTTGGTTTTGTGTCTTCTGACGCGAAGCTCGGCCCCTCGTTCGCTGTGCGACGCGCCGATAGCACCGAATGAACCTCCTTGTTCAACGTTGTCATCGGACCTTGACTTTCCACAGACGCAACGTGTGAAACTGACAGCGGGTGACGCCGTGATGCTTGGCAGCCTTGATAGAACGGCCAGACGTCATCAGGTGATCCTGACTTGGTTTCCAGCGGGCCCTGACCGAACGCCAAACATCAAATCAGTTGATCGCGTCGCTGTCAGGTATCCAACACATGTTGCCGCCGCTGCGACACGGTGGAAGAATCTGTTAACCCGCAGCGATCCCCGTTCCATCTCTCATGGGCCGACCGTTTCACCTGGCTCAGTGACGCCTGGCAACATCGATGTTCTGTCTAAACCGTCGGCGGAATCGGCTGTCATGGGGC
>JAQWLN010000031.1 GCA_029247265.1 Fuerstiella sp. | reverse complement strand
TCTGCTGAATCTGACGAGGATTGTGGAAACGTGCCACTCCAACTTCGACGGTTCGGGATCCGCTGGCCGCAGAGTCATTCTGCGGGGGTGTGGAATCTGAATTTGTGTTCTGTGTGGTCGGACGGGGGGAGGTGTCACTCTGGAATTCCGGAGTCGTCGTTGAATCAGAATTCTGTTCGTCTGACACACTGAACAGTGCTGGATCCGGTTTTCTGGCTGGTCGACTATCATTGAACGGACTTGCCCCCGGGGATGGTTCCAGCATAGCGATGAGTTGCCGGCTGGAATCGTCCACGGGATGAAGCGGTGGAGCCGCTCCGCTGTCGGCTGTATCCTGCTGAGACGACGATACAGGTGGAAGGTCCTGACCTGTCGTCGCTTCTGCTGCGGCGACCGTATCGTTTACGTCTGGAAATACAGGAGGCAGCGGCCGCGGTTTCGTCGGCGGGGTAGGTTCGGACTCCTGCGTCGAAGCGGCGACGTCGAAGGCTGCTGAGACGGCATCGTCAAACGATGGTCGCGCTGACTTTATGTCGGGCACGTTAATCGTGGTGGCTGCCAGTGATGCCGGTTCCTTCGTGGCATCCGGATCTGTAGAAGGAACGGCATCTGCAGGTGCTCCAAACGCGGGGAATGTGGGTGTCCCCGGCGTTTCCGCAGCAATTGACGACGGTGATTCGTCTGGCGGCGCTGCGGCCGCAAATAGTTTTTTCGGCTCCGGTGTTGGTGTCGGGATTGAGGCGAACGGGTCATCGGTGGCAGCTCGGGCAGCTTCCTCCTGTGCAAGTCTGGCAGCGTTCTTCGCCGCCAGGGCGGCGAACGGGTCATTTGATGGAGTCTGATTGACGGCTGTGTTTGCGCCAATGTTGGCTTCCGGGGCGTTGGAAGCTGGCTCAGTGAATTCGAACGCCGGGCGAGTTTCTGTCGCTGCGAATGCGTTTTGATCCGGCTCACCGCCGAAGTTCTTAACGGGCGCTGGCGTCGATTCGGAGGCGCTGAAGTCAGCAGTTGCCTGCGGAGCATCCAAATCCGGATCCGCGGTCGGTGGTGCGGAATCGACGCTGTCCTGCGTATCCAGGTCCGGCTGGTTGCCCTGCATACTTGCCTGCAGTAGTGCACGCTGTTTCAGGTCGAACTTGTGATAAACAAGAAAGCCGAACGCACACACAAGAATGACGACGATGCCCATTCCCATTTTTGTTTCAACAGCCATGCCGGCCTTCGACGGTGCAAATTCGCTGTTCTGTTCGCTCACAGAATTCGCCGCATCGCCGCTCGCAGTTTGGCCGAGCGACTGCGGGGATTCAGACGAATCTCTGCCGGTGTCGATTCGATGGGTGTTTTTGTCAGGACCTGCCATTCCTTCTGTCCTTTGAACGCGGATTTGACGATGCGATCTTCAAGTGAGTGAAAAGTAAGGATGACTGCAATGCCATTCGGCTTAAGAATTGCCGGCAACACTGTCGTCATCATTCGTTGTACATGTTCGAGTTCATTGTTGACGGCGATTCGCAGTGCCTGAAACACACGCGTTGCCGGGTTTCGTCCTTTGCCCGCCGCTCGCGGGATTGCCGCCATAACGCAGGCCTCGAGGTCTTCTGTGGTCTGAATAGGTCTTCGAGTTCGCTGTTGGCAGATTTCTGCTGCGATCTGCCTTGCAAATTTTTCTTCACCGAATTCTGTAAATATGGATTCGAGCTGCTGCTGATTCGCTGTGCTTATGAGTTCCTCTGCAGAGTGCCCGCTCGATGTGTCAAACCGCATGTCCAGCGGACCACCGGCGTCAAATCCGAAACCCCGTTCGCGATCGGCCAGCTGGTCAGATGAAAGGCCCAGGTCCAGCAGCACGCGGTCGACTCCGTCGATGTTGGCTTCTGCAAATACCTCTGCTGCTTCTGCGTAACTTGAGTGAAAAAATTGAACGTTTGAATGATCGGATGTCTGAGTAATCTTCTGCCTTGAGTGATTCAACATCATCGGATCCCGGTCAAAACCGAACAGCTGTCCGTCGCTGCCAATTTGATCGAGGATCTTCTGACTATGGCCCCCCGCACCGACCGTTCCATCCATCACGCTCAGTCCCTCAGTCAGCTGCAGGTAATGCAGCACTTCGCGGAACATCACAGGAAGATGAACAGACGGAGAATCCATTTCAGGAATTTACGATGACGACGGAGCGTGACCGCAACAGGCGGGAAGATGACAAAACGAAGAAAGGCAAAGGTGCGTGACAGGATCTGGGTATGGAGAAAAGCTGTGGCAGCTCGGAAGGATTCGTGATCGTAGCAGAAGCATAATAGCGATGAGTGGCTGCGCGAAGACCAATTGCGGAATGCTATGACCCGCTGATGTCTGATCATGTATGTACCCACGACTGCCAGCTCTGTCGGCGGAATCTGCCGGTTTGGGCGGCTCTGACCATTGGGCGTCGTTTACCTGCGTGCCCAACCGGCCGCGTGCAGCGTTGATGGTGGTCCATTGTGCCACACTGCCAGCAGGCCCAAAGCGCGGGGCGATGCCCGCGCGGTTAAACGAGCTGTGGTCAACGTAGCCGATGCGTTTCGTTTAACCGCGTGCCTAACGGGCCGCGCTCAGGGTGGCAGACGGGGCTGGGAAAGGTCACTGTTTGTGCAGTATTTCTGTAGACGATTGGGGATTCGTTGCATTTGGGCGAGGCGCACCGCGATCGGTGACGCTGGCAACGACGGTGTGCCAGACGGCGGTGATGTCGTGGTCTTTGATGAAACCTCACCGGGACTGAACATCACGAACACGAACAACGATCTTGCCGGGCTGTCGCGCATGGAAATCCGCTTTGTGGACAACTTCGGTGCTCCTGATTTTGTCATTGCAGGCAACGCCATTGGTCTGGCCTCCGGCGTTGCAGTGATCCAGACCGGAAGCTCGCAAAGTAGCAACATTCGTACGGACCTGACCACCAACGGCTCGACATTTCAGGTTGAAGAAGGCTTCCTTCGCGTGAGTGGAACGATCTCCGGTACCGGGGGCATCACCAAAACCGGAAACGGTCGCCTTGACCTCGGCCACTCAGATTCGTGCCAACGTAAATGCCCTGGGAGGAGCCGGGGGAAATCAGGTCGTGGGCGGGGGACGCAGGTATTGGCAGCGGTTCTGGCTGATGATCCTGATCGAGATCTGTTTGCTGCGGGACATGAAGCAGTGTCGATGTCGTCACCCACGGCGGCGCCCGTGACTCCGTCCGTGGGTGAGCTGTTCCGGAATAGGTTCCGGGAATGGATTGACGCCATCTGATATGGCTGTGACAGCAGGTCGCAATGCGCGGGGCGGTGCCCGCGCGGTTAAACGAGCTGTGGTCGACGTAGCAGATGCGTTTCGTTTAACCGCGTGCCCATCGGGCCGCGTTTAGCGTGGCAGGCGGGTGTGCGTCATTCCGCTGTGTCAGACTGTGGGCAGTACATAAGGATCGCGGTAGGATTTCGTCAGCAATTCATTTGCTTCGTCGCAGTCTGTGAATCGCTCGGTAACGGGATCGAAGTCGAGGCGTCCCTCGGTGCGGAAGGCAATTTCACCGAGATGTACCAGTGCGCAGGACCGATGAGCAACTTCCGGTCTGGCCTTTGTTTTGACGTTTCGAGTGCGTACGGCGTACAGGAATTCCGCCATATGTTCGGCGTATCCCCGCTGGCCGCGGACGTTTCCTTCGGTCGGTCCGGGTTTGCCTTTCGGTCCCAGAAAGACGCTGAATGCGCCTCGACGTGAGAACACCATGTAGCCGTCTGTGCCGTAGAACACATTGCCGTTGTCGAAGCCGTGGATACCGTATGACGTGAACGGGTAGTTTTCGTAGACAACCAGTCGTCCGTCCGGAAACTGCCACGTCACGTTCATGTTGTCAGGATACTCGCTGGCATGTCCGTGCAGCATCATGCGGCTGCCGCGAGCCGTGATCTGGCTGGGAGCCGAATCCACACCAAGGCCCCAGCAGGCCATATCGATATCGTGAATACCATCGTCACCGATTTCTCCGTTGGCATAGTCTCGATACATCCGCCACGTGCTGTGGAAACGATATTTGTTAAATGGACGACTGGGCGCAGGTCCCAGCCAGCGGTCATAGTCGGCTTTTGGTGGCGGCGCTGAATCCGGCACGGGTTTAACCGTGTGCCGCATTTCAGCGGTCCATGCCTTGGCGATTTTGATTTCACCGATGGCACCATCGGCCAGCAGTTTTCCGGCTCGCTCAGTCACCGGGCTGTTTCGCATCTGGCTGCCCTGTTGCACAACGCGCCCATACTTCCTGGCGGCTCGAATGATAGCGTGGCCTTCGTCGTAGACGTGCGAGATTGGTTTTTCAAGGTACACGTCTTTGCCCTCAGCCATTGCATTGATGGCGATCGGCGCGTGCCAATGATGCGGTGTGGCCACGATGACCGCATCGACATTGGGATCGGCCAGGACATCCTCGAATTTCGACGTTCGCTTTGGGGCCTTTGGCTGAAAGTCCTGCATGTTTTCTGCGATGCGATCGATCTGTGCGGGATCCACATCACACAGCCAGGAAATGGACACGGCCTCCCTTCGACTGACCAGTCCCTTCAGGTGATGAGTCATGATGCCGCCGCAGCCGATCAGGGCGATGTTGACGGTTTCGGCCTGTGAGGATTCTGCGGCAAAGACGCCTGGTAGTGTCTGTGCGGCGGCCAGTGTGGCGGCGGTCTGAGACGCTGTTTGCAGGAAGTGTCGTCGATTCAGGTCAGCAGTCATGAGAGTCTCCGGTGGGTGGTGAACTATTCAGGTCTGACGATGTGACCAGGCCCGGTTCAGCGACGTCAGTGGGTTGTCGTGGAATTCTGTTCGCTGACCGGCAAGGCAGGTTTTGTGTTCTGTGCATCATTTCGGCTCAGATCACTCTCCGTTCTGTATTCAGTCGCGTGTGCCAAAAAACTGCCACGCGATCAATCCAGTGATCAGCGTAGCTGCAGCCCCCGTCAGATGCCACCAACCGACGGACTGACCGTCGGCGTTTTGGTGAGTGCACACCAGCAGGATGACGGAACCGAATGTGGCGAGGACATAAATAAGATTCGCAGAGTG
The DNA here is from genome assembly GCA_029247265.1 of Fuerstiella sp. GTDB lineage: Bacteria > Planctomycetota > Planctomycetia > Planctomycetales > Planctomycetaceae > Fuerstiella. The sequence continues at coordinate 10,275 of JAQWLN010000031.1, read as the reverse complement.
TTGGAAGAGTGTCGGCCGGACGGCGTGCTGTCGGCGTATAGACGGCAGAAACAATGTGGCAATGCAGGCTGCTGACGACAGCGATAAGGTCGTGCCCAGAAAGATCAGGAATCCCAGCAGAGAACTGCGAAGCACTTCAAGGTCTACAAGAATTCTTTGCAGAATGATCAGAGAAACGGCGATGCCTGTCTGCAGAGCCACGGATCTGGGGATGCCACCCCGAGTCGCGCTGAAGAGCTTCGGAAAGACGCCGTCGTCGGCCATCTTTGAATAGACTCGCGGGCCGGACATGATCATTGCAGACACCGATGACAAAAGTCCCAACGCCACCGCCATACGAATCAGCCATTCCAGGCCGTCGCCCCCGATTGCCTGAGCTGCGATGGCGGCCACGGCTTCCTGCCACACCAGCTGGTCTGGTGTCGTCGCAGTCACGAAGATCAGGTTCAGAATCAAATACAGCGCAGTGACCCCCGCAGTTCCCAGCACTAACGCTCTGGGCACGGAGCGGCTGGCCAGTTTCGATTCCGAGGCGACATAGATGGCTGCATTGAAGCCTGCATAACTCAGCGAGATCCACACCAACGACGTGGCGATTGCGGTGACCATGTTCCACGATGTTTCAGGACGTTCCGGGGCGGCGGCGAACTGCCACGGGTGAGAGAACAGCTTTAGACTGACGATTCCCAGAAAAGTGGCCAGGGCCAGCAGTTTGACACACACGACACCATTCTGAAATCGCTTGCCAGCCAGAGTTCTGAGCCCATGTGTGGCTCCGCACAGAACGACAACAATGACTGCGCAGGCGTCCTGCCGCAACCAGACTGGGCGAATCACGTCAGGCACAGCGTATTGTTCAAAGGCGACAGCGGCCGTCGCAATAGCTCCACTGAAACCCGCTGTCAGCGAAACCCAGCCTGCCAGAAAACCGGCGACCGGATGCACATTTCGGCTCAGGTACAAGTACTCGCCACCGGACTGCGGCATCAGCCTTGCCAGTTGGCCATACGCAACGGCACCGCACATGGCGATTGCGCCCGCGATCGTCCAGCACACCATCACCATTAACGGTGAACCTACGGCACCCAGAGTAAACCCGGACGTTGTAAAGACGCCGGCGCCGATCATGCTGGCTACCACCAGCATCGTCAATGAAGGACCGTCGAACGTGGCCTCAGAAGATGAATCAGAAGATGAATCGCCAAGCATTGTTGTTCACAGCCGCAGTCCGCCAGCTGGTCAAAGTATTACATTCGGTGAAGACGCGTGTTTGCGGAACGCCCCTGCAGCGGAATCAACTGACGCTCGGCCTTGATAGTCAACTTCAGATGATCGCAGGAGCATATGCGCGGAAATCGGAGGGTTGCCTCTATGCGGCTGTTGAGTTTACCTGACTTTTGGGCGTCGTTCCATACAACGCCGCTGCGGTGATCCGAGAGTGTTCGCAACACACCGGTACGCTACGATACCTCCTGGACATTGATCCTGACTCATGCTGTGATGTGTCTTCATGACAAGGTGAACTGAATGAGCGATTCCAACCGTGAACCAGTTTTGGCAGATGCGACAAGGCACCCGGAGCTGACTCCGTCCGCCGTGCTGCTCGGAATCGGGCTGTCCGTGGTGATGGGCGCGGCCAACGTGTATCTGGGGCTGCGCGCCGGGATGACTGTGTCGGCGTCCATTCCTGCTGCGGTTATTTCCATGGGAATCCTGCGAGGGATCATGAAGCGTCGGTCAGTGCTGGAATCCAATCTGGTGCAGACCTGTGCGTCGGCCGGTGAATCTCTCGCCGCTGGCATTATATTCACAATGCCGGCGCTGTTGCTGACCGGAGTGTGGCAGGACTTTGATTTCTGGATGACCACGCTCATCGCCCTGTCTGGTGGCTTACTGGGTGTGCTGCTGATGATTCCGATGCGTCAGGTCTTTGTGATTGACAACAAGGACCTGAAGTTTCCGGAAGGCGTTGCCTGTGCAGCGGTGTTGCGAGCCGGGGACACAGATCAGAGCGACGGCAGTTCCTGTCTGTCCCTGATTGTGAGCGGCATGGCCATTGGCGGCATTTTTAAGGTTCTTCAGTCACTCGGTGGCCTGATACGCAGCAGCGCAGAAACGGCCGCTGTCTGGTCCGGTCGAGTGTTCTTTGTTGGTGCGGAGATATCGCCGGCACTGTTCGCCGTGGGGTATATCGTCACGCTGCCAATTGCTCTGGAAATTTTCGCCGGCGGTGTCATTGGCTGGCTGATTACGATTCCATTGCTGGGCACCGAGAACGTGACGGCGGGCGGCCCGGTGGATATGGCATATGAACTCTGGAGTACGAAGGTCCGCTATCTCGGTGTGGGAGCCATGGTGGTCGGCGGTGTGTCCTCCATCTGGACCGTGCGTGGCGGTCTTCTGGCGGCGGTCAAGCATCTGTTTGACATTCTGTCCATCCGCACGCCGGGTGATGAAGTCAACCCGACAGAACAAAACCTCAGCGGCGGACTGATCGCAGTTCTGGGTCTGATCTGCACACTGCTGATCGGTGGGTTGTACTACAGTCTGTTGAAACACGATCCCGGTCTGACCGTGCTGACAACCATAATTATGCTCGTGATGTCTTTCTTCTTTGCGGCCGTGGCCAGCTACATTGTTGGGCTGGTGGGCAACTCCAACAGCCCTGTGTCCGGGATGACAATTACGGCGGTGCTGGGGACTGGCGGACTGTTGATGCTGTTCGGCTTTGGAGGGACAGCGGGGATTGTGGCGACGCTTGGTGTTGCGGGTGTCGTCTGCTGCGTGGCGTGTACCGCAGGGGATGTCTGCAACGATTTAAAGACAGGACACCTGGTTGGCGCTTCACCGCGCAGTCAGCAGATCATGCAGGTGATTGGTGTTGTGACGGCGGCATTTGTGATGGCTCCCGTGATGACCATACTGCACGAAGGGTCATTGACGAACGGTACTGGAGGCATTGGCGGCAAGGACCTTCCTGCTCCACAGGCCGGACTGTTTTCTTCGCTGGCGGAAGGCTTCTTTGGAGACGCCACCTTACCGAAGGACATGGTGCTGCTGGGCATGGCGGTCGGCGTGATTATTCTGCTTGTTGATGAATTCCTCGGTCGAAGGAAATCCGCGGTACGTCTGCACGTCATGCCGGTTGCCGTAGGGATATATCTGCCATTCGGTCTTGCTGTGCCCATTGTGCTGGGAGGCGTGGTCCGCAGTCTGGTGGACAGTCGTGATCAAACCGAATCCGGCGAACACACGCATCGTGGCGTACTGATGACGTCCGGGCTTATCGCCGGGGAATCACTAATCGGTGTGGCTCTGGGACTCGTCGCATGGCTGGGAGTGTCAACGGTCGACGGAATCGCAAAGATCTCTGATGCGCTGCATCTTTCATCCGGTGGTCAGGCATTACTGGGGAAGTTACTGTCTGTGGCAGCGCTGACGGGCGTGGCTGTCTGGGTGTGGCTGTCAGCATCGCGGCAGACGGCACAGCGTGAGGAATAGAGTGGATGTCCGTCGGGCGGGCCGGGTAAATGTGAGCAGAATGGGTTTTTCAGCTCTTTTTACGGACGGCTGACGTTGAATTGCGTTTAGGTTACTCTGCCGCCAGCACCCAACCAATCATTCCTGCGGTACACCGCGCACTTGGAGTTTCTGTCATGAACCAGGCGATTGTCGATCCAGCTGAATTGCGTCGCTTTGCGCAAACGCTGCGACGTTTTAATGAGGATTTGATGGACAGGACTGCGGGCGTGTCCGGGCAGCTCAGTTCACTGGCGCAGACGTGGCGTGATAAAGAACATCTTAAGTTCTCGGAAGACTTCTCTGCCAACATGAAGGCTCTTGGCCGGTTCATGGAATCGAACGAAACGTACATTCCATACCTCATGCGTAAGGCTCAACTCATTGAGGAATATATGCAGCAGCAATAGGAGTGCCTTGTTTGAAGGCCCCTGCTCTTTCGCCACGTTCGGACGGTCTGTCAGTGACAGTCCGTTCGAGTTGTTCTGCGGGTGTTTCCGGTCTGCTGAAGTTCCTTCAACTGCAACATGTTTCACCAGGGTGCCGTCTCGTGCTGGATTGACAGTGGAATGCCTGAATCTGCCAACGTGAAATCGATTGATGCGGTGAAGCGTTTCCACGCAGCCGTCGTTCAGTTTCAGGAAGAGGCACGGTTGTGTGTATCCTCTCTTGAGATGCAACTGTTACGCATTCTTGGCTGGCTGGAACGCGACCGTCCTGGATTCTGGAAACGCGAAATCGAACTCTGTTATCGCGAAATGGGTGAGGCGCGAGTACGGCTGCATCAGTGTCGTATGCGCAAGTATGCTGACTATAAACCGACCTGTTTCGAGGAAAAGAAGGATCTGGAAAAAGCCAAATGTGATCTCGAATTCGCTCAGAGGCAGATTCCTGTCGTCAAGTACTGGAACGTTAACGCCCAGCACGAAGCCAATGAGTACCACGGTCGGGCTTCTCAGCTGACACAAATGCTGGAACGCGATGTACCTCAGTTACTGGCATTGCTGCATCACGCTGTTGATCGGCTGGAGGCCTACGGCGACCTGCAGGTGCCAGAAACACAGGCAGGCCAGATTTCGTTTAAGGCGGCTGATGATCCGGAATGCGGTGCAGATGCATTACCAGATGGGGAAACTGTCGCCCCCACCCCCGATCCCGATCCCGACGACGCGGACGCAGACACGTCCGATGGAAAGAAATGATGTTCGATTGTTTGAGGACGACGGCCAGTTTTCAGCGGGTTTAAGATGGCGTTTAAAGAACATTCATTCTGCATTTCCCCAAGTCGCATTCATGCCGATCACCCGCATGGTTCATTTGTACTGCATTAGGGAGAAATGCTGATGAAGAATGCTGATTTTATGTCTCCGGCAGCGCGGCTGGATGATGCTCTAAGAACGCTTGAAAAAGCGTGGATGGACACGAAAGAGGAGTGGGCGGATCCTGTGAGTCAGCGTGTGGAAGACGACTACCTTGTTCCCCTGCACGGGCAGGTTCGTGCGATGCTGGATACGGTCGAGAAGCTGTCCGGCGTGATGTCAAAAGCAGAGCGAGCGTGCCTGCACCAGCGTGAACACGGTCCGATTCTTTGACAATTCATGGAAGCTGCTGTTTTCTGCCGGAGGCCACCGCAGACTTACCGTTTAGAGATTGCGGCACGTCACGACGGCCGCACATCACTCACAAATCGTTCCATCAATGGAATCGACATGGATACAAAACTGATCACGATTAACTCGCAGCTGGAAACGGTCAGCGGATTGACGACTCAGGGAGAACAGTTCCGAGATCAATTGCAGACAATTCAGGAACGGCTGCGTGAATTGACGGAGGTCCGTGACGATGAATTGGCGGGGCTTGAGAAGTCCGCAAAGGCGGCGGTGCAGCTGGCATTGCAGCAGATTGAAGCGGAAGTCAACGGCCAGCTGGAAACACTTCAGCTGGACTGCCGGACGCGTGCTGATTCACTGTCTCAACGTCGTGAACAGTCTCTGCTGCAGCTGACGAACAAAGTGTCTGAAGAAGTCGCGCGACTGGAAGAACGTCGAAAGAGTGAGACGTGGATACTGCAGTCCGTGCTTGACGAGGATACGGGGGACAGTCCTGTCACACAGTTCGATCGCGAAGCGGAAACCTTCGTCACCCAGAAGGCATTTCTGGACGAACGATTTGAGCAGCTGCAGCAGCAGTTGCAGCAGACCGGGCAGTTTCTCGTCAGCTGTCACGCGGGTACCGACTCCGCCCTTCCTGAACCGACGCTTACCTGTACATCACGCGTGGACCTGTGCGATGCGGCTGTCCAACACAGTGATGAGGCGCTGGGCGAAGCGGTGCGTCTGGAGCAGCTGCACCTGTCTTACTGGGTGAAGGGATTTCGGATTTGGGGATTCAGCGGAATTCTGTTCGTTCTGCTCTGGGTACCGATTACGGCACTGAAGGCAGATTTGCGGCAATTCGTGAATCCGGATCTTTCCAGCCCGGACTGGCAATGGGCAGCCGTGTCGTCGTTGATTTCTCTTTCGACGGTTCTGCTGGGCAGTTTGATACTGGTGATGGCGGTGCAGGCGCGGCTTCGCCGTCGATATCAGTTGGTACAGGAACATGTCAGCAACGCGGATTGCGGGCGTCGAAAGTGGGAACAGAAGTGTCAGAAGCATATTGACCGTCTGGAAGAGACTGCCGAGAAGTGGCGTCACGAAACTGAGGAACGTCGCGTCACACAGACCCGCAGGATTCACGAAGCGATCGATACCAGCATCAGTCAGGTTCAGTCGCAGGCGGACGACGAACGAAACCGACTGGACAGCGGTGTGCGATCCGCAACACAAAAGCTTGTCACGCACAAATCTGATTCGGAATCGGCCCTCGCAGATCGACAGCAGAACGACCTGCGTAAAGCTCAGGAACGCTTTGCCTCAGACCTTTGTGCTTCGACTGACGCCTGCCGCGAACGGTTTCGGCAGGCGATTGCCGATCAGAATGAATTGGCGATGCAGGTGCTGGCGGCGTGGGAGCAGTGCGTGGATTCATTGCGAGCGCTAAGTCAGGCGTCCACAGGAATCGCCGCCGGGATATTAAGGTGGCCGGCCAGCGATGGGGCGAAGTGGTCGCTGCCGGAGACGATGCCGGACTGTATTTCCCCGGGGGAGATCCTGGTGACTGCACCAAAGGCGCCCGAGACTATTGCATCGAAGGAGGTCACAAACCTCTGTCTCGAACTGCCGGCCCTGCTGCGGTTTCCACAGGACACGTCGGTTCTGGTGGAGCACGATTCTGCCGGAAGAGAGGTGGCGTTGAGTTTCCTGAGAACTCAGCTGCTGAAGCTGCTGACCGCGATTCCCGCAGGCCGAATTCGACTGACCCTGATTGACCCGGTCGGCCTGGGGCAGAGCTTTTCGGCCATGATGCACCTTGCTGATTTCGATGAACTGCTGATCCACAGCCGCATCTGGACAGACAGTTCTCAGATTCGTGACCAGCTGATCAAGGTCACGGTTCATATGGAGAATATTTTTCAGACGTATCTTCGCAGTGAATTTGACACGATCGAAGAATATAACGCCTCTGCGGGCGAGGTTGCAGAGCCGTATCATTTTGTGGTCGTCGCAGGTTTTCCCAGCGCGTTCACGGATGAATCTGCTCGTCATCTTTCATCGATTCTGACCAGCGGTCCGCGCTGTGGAGTACATGCTCTGTTGGCATGGAATCCGGGGTTGAGTCCTCCGCCAGCGTTCGACATAGACGATCTCACAAACAACTGCACTCGTTTCCATGTCGTGGGCAACACGGTGCAACCGAAACAACAACACTGCAAGTCCGTGGCGTTCGAACAGATTTCTGAACCAGCGGCCGAGCAGTATGTCAAACTGGTTCGGGATGTCGGAGAACAGTCCCGAGATGCCCGGCGAGTGGAAGTGTCGTTTACGCGAATCTCGCCACGAAATGAGGCCATCTGGTCTCACTCCACGGCGGACGGTATTGACTTGCCAATCGGGCGAGCGGGTGCGGCTCGTCTGCAGTTCCTGCGGCTGGGGCGCGGCACATCGCAGCACGTGCTTGTTGCCGGGAAAACAGGATCGGGCAAGTCGACGCTGCTGCATATCCTGATCACGAATCTGGCCATGCATTACAGTCCGAGCGAGATTCAGTTTTACCTTGTGGACTTCAAGAAGGGCGTCGAGTTTCGTACGTACGCGGAGAACAGGCTGCCACATGCTCGAGTCGTTGCCATCGAAAGTGATCGCGAATTTGGATTGAGTGTGCTGGAACGACTGGACGAAATCCTGCAGGAACGCGGCGATCTGTTTCGAGAACGAGGTGTGCAGGACGTGCCCTCATTTCGTGAAAAATTTCCCGTCGAACCAATGCCACGACTGTTGCTGCTGGTGGATGAATTTCAGGAGTTTTTCGTTGCGGAAGATCGCGTTTCTGCTCGAGCGTCGTTGTTGCTGGACCGGCTCGTGCGACAGGGGCGGGCCTTCGGCATCCATGTGCTGCTGGGATCTCAAACTCTGGGAGGTGCGTACTCTCTGGCACGCAGTACGATGGGACAGATTGCTGTGCGAATTGCGCTGCAGTGCAGCGAAAACGACGCCCATTTGATTCTCAGCGAAGACAATTCTGCTGCCCGTCTGCTGGCTCGGCCGGGCGAAGCCATTTATAACGACGCGAATGGACTGGTTCAGGGCAATCATCAGTTTCAGATTGCATGGCTGGACGAGGCTCGTCGGGAAGAAGCGATCGATACCATGCTGTCTGTTCCGAATGCAACGGATGAAGGTGACTGCGGCATGGTGGTCTTTGAAGGCAATGTACCGCCAACGGCAGAGCTGTGCGGGCCCATGAACGCGTATCTGTCGAGTTCTGATGATGTGACTGGACGACCCGCAGAGGCAGTCACCATCTGGCTGGGAGAGCCTGTTGCCATCGCAGCGCCGACCTGCGTAGAGTTGCGGCGCGCCAGTGGACAGAATCTTCTGATTATCGGCCAGGACGAAAATCAGATCGACAGTCTGCTGGCTTACGCAGCGATGAGTATCTGCTGCCGTCCTCAGCCGCAGAGGACCGGCGATGTGATTGCTTACCGGTTTGTTCTGCTGCAGGCCGGTCGTAACGAAGAATCTGCCGACCGCTTCAAACGATTTCAGCAGCACTTCCGAAATCATTCACCGGAACTCAAACTGGAAAGTGACTGTGATGCTCTGATTGCTGAGTTTCACACAGAAGTCGTCGAACGTGAGGAGAATTCGGAACGGTCGACTGGCGGAGAGATTTTCCTGGTCGTTCGAAATGTTGGACAGTTTCGTAGTCTCAGAAAGGATGACGATGATTTTGGCATGGGAGGTTTTGGAGAACCGAAGCCATTAACCATTGCCAACAAGTTCAGCGAGCTTCTGAAACGAGGTCCCGTTGTGGGAGTCCATGTTATTGTCTGGTCAGATACATTCAGCAATGCAGTCCGCTGGCTGTCGAATTCGCTGCTCCGCGAGTTCGAGCACAGAATCGCGTTCCGCATGAATCAGACAGACTCTGCCAGCCTTGTCGACACACCGGTCGCGTCAACTCTGGGAACTGGGCGGGCAATCGTCTATCGAGACCAGACCGGAACGACGGAGAAGTTTCGCCCCTTCGCCTGGCCTTCCGATGACTGGCTGAGGTCAATCCTGGATCCGGACGCCAGCGTTTCCGAACCGGAACTTGATATCAACTCATTCAACATCGAGTAACAGACAGGGCCAGCAGCGTTCAACGTTTACTGCCGATCATGAGGGCATTGGTTTGAATGCTTGCCAACGACGTGTTTGCGGCCATCCACGCTCAAGCAGAGTCAGCATTTTCTGAGGCGGCCTGCATCTGTTCCCTGAGATCGGCATTCGTGCACTCGTCTTTCGGAATCGTGCAAAGTTCGCAGATGGATTTTCCATCGCTGCCAGGCATGGCGGCCAAACCACCACAACTGCCTTTTAGATGCTTGTTCTGAACGATGGTGCCGATGGCCATGCCCGCGATGGCGATGATGAAGATGGCCGCTGCAGCCACGAACGGAAACCATGGTGCCGAAGACGATGTGGGTGGCGCAGCTGCTTTCTTCGCGGGCGTACCTGGTGACGGCGGGGACGGCTCCGCAAGCAGGCCGGTTGCATGTTCCTGAACGTCACCAGCCGGGGTAACATATTGAAACAGGACGGATAGTTGCTGTGCCCTGGCCAGCGGTAGTCCTTTTTCACTGCCCAGCACCATCAATGCCGTTGCCCAGGCATCGGCTGACATGCACGATGGATGAACGACCGATACCGCCGCGGGAGGCTCCTTCACCGGCCAGCCGGTTGCGGGGTCGATCGCATGAGAATAATGCACGTCGTCGATTTCAAAGAAGTTACGATAGTCCCCGGACGTGGCGACGGAGGATTCTTGCAATTCGACAATACGGCTGAACGGCAGTTCCTGGCCGGGCAACGGAGCACTCAACGGTGATTCAATACCAGCACGCCATGCGTTTCCGTTCGCTTTCCGCTGTCCACCGCGGTTTTCACCGCCGATGTCGATCATAAAGGATGTGATGTTCCGGTCGACAAGAAGACCGGCGATTGCATCAACCGCATATCCCTTGGCGATGGCAGACAGATTCAGCTGTAAGTCTGCCGGTGACTTCTTCAGGGCGGGCGGTTCTTCACGAATCTGCAGGTGCTGCATGCCGATTTTCTGAAGAGCAGTCTGTATGGCAGTGGCTTCGGGAACCGTCTTCTGCCGGTCGTC